>NZ_QKTQ01000011.1:0-70979 GCF_003234875.1 Curtobacterium sp. MCBD17_028
CAGCTCGGGTCGGACGCGCCGCTCATCGGGGCGGCAGTCTGGGCGGACGCCGCCGGAACCTGGCGTCAGCGGCCGTCCGCCCAGACTGCCGCCCCGATGAGCGGCGCGTCCGACCCGAGCTGCGCCTGCCGGAGCTCGGTCACCGCACCGGCATCAGCCAGCGCCGTCGCCAGGGGCTCCTCGAGCAGGTCCCACGAGCCCGCCATCGCACCGCCGATCACCGTCCGGGAGGCCCCGAACCGCCGCACCCACGGACCGAGCGCCCGCCCGAGTGCGGTCATCGTCGTGCTGATCACCCGCGCCGCCACGATGTCGCCCTGCCGCGCGCGGTCGGCGATCTCGCGGACGCTCGGCGCGTCCGCTCCCCCGCCGTGCTGCGTCGCGCCCGCGGAATCCGTCGCGCCCGCGGAATCCGTCGCACCCGCGGCACCCGTCGCCCGCGCGTAGGCATCCCGGAGCGCGGCGGTCGACACGGTCTCCTCGAGCGGCCGCCCGTCGAGCCGGATCGTGTGCGCCTCACCGCGGTCCGGGACCAGGTCGCCGTGGTCGACGTGCACGCCGCGATCGAGGAACGCCGACCCCACGCCCGTCCCGAGCGTCAGGCACACCATCCGTGCAGCTCGCTCGCCCGCACCCGCAGCCCACTCCCCGATGCCGTACGCCACCGCGTCGTTGCAGAACCCGATCGCCCTCGGGGGCACGCCGAGCCGCTCGGCCAACGCAGCCCGGAGGTCCACGCCGGTGAGCGCCTCGAACTTGCCCATGCCGCGGAAGTCGCCGACGCCACGGACGGGATCGAACGGACCGGGCATCGCGATCGTCCAGGCGGGCGCCCCCTCGGCAGCGACCTCGCGGGCGGCGTCGACCAGGACCTCGACCAGGGCGTCGCGGGGCGCACCCGCATCGAGTGGCCGCGTCCGGGAGGCCCGCACCGCCCACCGGGCGTCGGCTCCGATGCCCGCGACATCCGCACGCTCGAAGCCGGCCCCGGGCACGCCACCGGTGACCGTCGCGACGCCAGACGCTGCGCCCGCATCGGGGGCGATCCCGGCGCCGGTCCCCGTCACGACCGCGGCGGTCACATGACTGCCGCCGACGTCCATGACGTGGATCGGGCCTCCCGGCCGGTGCTGCTGGTGCGTTCCGCTCATCGTCCCCACTCGCCTGTCGTCCGGTCACGCCGTCGTCCGGCGGCGCCGCTGTCCGACCCGCACAGTCCGTCCGGTTCGTGATCGACACCCTTGCCGCTCCGTCGCAGCGCATGTTACTGTCAGCGCCTGGTAACGATACCAACGGATTGCATCCGCACTCCTCGCACCGAGTTCCACGAGCGGCGAGACGCGTGCACCGAGCCGAGAACAAGGGAGTTCAGCGTGAAAATGAAGCGATTGCTACCGGTCATCGCGATGACCCTGGCGGCATCAGCGGTGCTCGTCGGGTGTTCGTCGTCGAGCTCGTCGAACACCACCACCGGCACCTTGAGCTTCGTCAACGACAAGTCGTGGGACTTCAAGTCGTTCTCGAAGGTGTCGCAGAAGGACATCGGCGTCTCGCTCAAGTCCTCGACCTACGCGGACCAGCCGGCGTTCCAGGCGTTCGTCAAGCAGTCGTTCCGGACGAACAAGACGCCGGGGCTGTTCACCTGGCACACCGGCGACCAGCTCAAGCAGCTCGTCGACCAGGGCCTCGTCGCGGACACCTCGAGCATCTGGAAGAAGGCGATCGCGAACGGCCAGATCGCCCCGAGCGTCAAGAGCCTCTACACGATCGACGGCAAGCAGTACTGCACCCCGATCAGCGTCGACGACTGGGTCATGTACTACGACAAGTCGATGTTCGCCAAGTACAACTTGACGCCGCCGACGACCTGGGCCGAGATGATGTCCGACGCCGCGGTCCTCAAGCAGCACGGCATCTCGCCGTTCTGGAGCTCGGGCGGCGACCCCTGGGCGTTCGTGTGGTTCCAGATCCTCCTCGCCGGCACGGACCTGGACCTCTACCAGGGCCTCTCGACCGGCAAGGTCTCCTACACCGACCCGCGCGTGGTCAAGGTGATGGACACCTGGCTCGACATGGAGAAGAAGGGGTACTTCAGCGACCCGGGTTCCAAGACGGCCCCCGAGACGCAGATGAAGGACGGCAAGCTCGCCATGATCCCGTTCGGCACCTGGTACGCGTCGACGATCGACCAGGTCGGCCTCAAGCCCGGGACCGACTGGGGCGTGTTCACGATCCCCAAGGTGAACCCGGCGCAGGCCAAGACCCCCGTCGCCATCGAGACCGCGCCGGCGTGCGTGCCCGAGAAGTCCTCCCAGAAGCAGCTCGGTCTCAAGTACTCGGCCTGGTGGATGACCGCGAAGGCGCAGACCGCCTGGTCGAAGCAGCAGAACAACCTGCCGTACAACCCGAAGGCCACCGCGGCGACGCAGACCTTCGTCGACGCGAGCAAGGAACTGTCGAACACCAGCAAGTACGAGACGTACCTGCGCTACTACGAGGCCACGCCGCAGCAGATCCTGACCGAGGCGCTCGACCAGTTCACCGGGTTCATGACGAATCCCGGTGACCCGAAGAAGTACCTGTCGGGCATCCAGCAGGTCGCCGCGCAGTACTGGAAGAGCCACAAGTAACCGATGGCCGACCGCAAATCGACCAATTACCAGGCCGCCGCCTGGGCCTTCCTCGGCCCAGGCGCGGCCGTGGTGGTCCTGGTCCTCTACCTCCCCGTCCTCTACACCGTCTACCTCAGCTTCACGTCGTACACGGGCCTCGGCAGCGCGTCGTTCGTCGGGCTCGCCAACTACGCCTCGATGTTCACGGACCCGGTGTTCACCACCGCGCTCCTCAACACACTGATCTGGGTCGGCGGCTCGCTGCTCATCCCCGTCGGGATCGGGCTCCTCGTCGCCTACCTGTCATTCGGCCTCAAGGGCGCCGCCTGGCTCCGCGTGCCGTTCCTCATCCCCTACGCCCTCTCCGGCGTCGCGGTCGGCATCCTGTTCAACTTCGTGCTGCAGAACGGCGGTGCGCTGTCCCAGGCACTCGCGTTCCTGCACCTGCCCGGCAGCGACATCCGCTGGCTCCAGGTGGCGCCGCTCAACACCGTGGTGATGATCCTCGCCGCGTCGTGGCAGGGCATCGGCGTCAACGCGCTGCTGTTCACCGTCGGCCTGCAGTCGATCCCCAAGGAGCCGCTCGAGGCCGCGCGCGTCGACGGCGCCTCCGGCTGGCGCATGTTCCGGTACATGATCTGGCCACTGCTCCGGCCCTCCACGACCATCGTGGTCGGCCTGTCGATCGTCAACAGCCTCAAGACGTTCGACATCGTCCAGGCCATGACGCAGGGCGGGCCGAACCGGGTGTCCGAGACCCTCGGCGTCACCATGTACCGCGACACGTTCTCGAACAGCCAGTACGGGCTCGGGTCCGCCGTCGCGATCTTCCTCAGCGTCATCACCGTCGCCGCGAGCGTCATCTACCTGCGGCGGCAGCTCGCGATCGGCGACTCCTCGGGTGACGGGGCGGCGCGCGACGGGGCGGGCGCGGGTCGGGCCTCCCGGCGTACGCGTGGTGGCGACGGCGGTGCGTCCGGCGGCTCGGCCGGGAGGTCCGCCAGCGGTCCGTCCGACGCCTCGCCTCGTGAGACGGTCGGGGCCGCCAGCGGCGCCGGACGGTCTGACAGGTCCGGCGTGGCTCGTTCAGAACGGAGGGCCGTCTGATGCGGTCGACCATGCCCCGCTACGTGATCCTCGGCGCCATGGGCCTGCTGTGGCTCGTGCCGATCTACCTGCTGTTCGCGAACGCGAGCAAGAGCTCCGCCTCGTACTCCGGAGACAACCTGTGGAGTGCCGGCTCGCCCGTCGGCCTGTGGGACAACGTCATCGCGGTGTTCCAGAACACCGACGTGCCCTCCGGCCTCGGCATCACCGCCGTGTACGCGATCGTCGCGCCGATCATCGCCGTCGCCCTCGGCGCCGCCGTGGCATTCGCGGTCATCGTGCTCAAGGTGCGACACGGATTCTTCTGGTTCTTCGTCATCTTCTGCGGCACGGTGTTCCCGCTGCAGATGATGCTCATCCCCTGGTTCTCCGTCTACGCCGACATCGGCCTGTTCGACACCGCGCCCGGCTTGATCATCATCTACGCCGTCGTCGCCCTGCCGTTCTCGGCGTTCGTCATGCGGAACTTCTTCGTCGGCATCGCGCCGAGCGTGTTCGAAGCCGCGGTCGTCGACGGTGCCAGCGTCTGGCGGATCTTCACCCGGATCTACCTGCCGATGTCGCGCAGCGCCCTGGTCGTCGTGTTCATCCTGCAGGCGACATGGGTCTGGAACGACTTCCTCATCGCGCTGATCCTGACCCAGAGCCCGTCGACCCGGCCCGTGATGCCCCTGCTCAACGCGCTGCAGTCCGTGGAGGGAGGCGGCCCCGGGTTCACGATCATCCTGACCGCCGCGCTCCTGGTGTCGCTGCCGACCGCGCTGCTGTTCGGGTTTGCGCAGCGGTTCTTCCAGCGGGGGTTGTCGTTGGGGCAGTACTGAAGCGAGGCGGGGCGCATACCGCGAGCCGAGGAACCCTTTGCCGCTCTCCCGGCTGGTATCGGTGGGATTTGAACCCCTCTTGCTCCTAGCGCCAGGGCTCGGATTTGAGCTATTCCCCCAGAATCTCGCTGCTCGAGAGGACGGTTCAAGCCGTCCAGAGCCGCCTCAAGACAGGTGGAGGTGCACCACCGTGCACCACAGCCGGCCACTCGTCTGGGCTCGCGTTCGCTATGAAGTCTTGCCCAGTAATCGTTGCGGGTCCAGGAGGTCGGCCAGGATCCGTCCTTGGAGCGGTCGCAGTCGTGGTCGACAATCTCGCCGACCAGATGACCACGACACAGAAGCGGTTGAATCTCCGTGCTCAGTCGGAGATCAGGGACGCGAGCAGGCTCATCGCGTCCGCATCGACGCTGAGCGGCGTTTGGGCAAGCTTCGTGAATGTCGCAGCATTGGTCGCGAACTTCAGCCCTGGCGCGATGATCTGCAGCTCGCGCGGATGTACCTGCGGCAAGGCGCCGAAATCGAACTCGTGCGGGTCCGGCCAGAGGCATACAGCTCGTCCAGCGTTTACCTGTGCGTGGCTGATCGGCCAGCCGGGATGCCAGACGATCGTCGCGCTGACCCCAATGATCCCCGTCGAGACGGCCATGAAGTCCAAGCTCACGCCATCGACGTCGGGATCGAGAAGGACGATGCGCTCCTCGACGGCGGGAGCGGGATCGGCACCTTGAGTGTTTCGACGTGTGATGAAGACAGAGAACTCAGGAGGAGGAGCAGTCGCGGTCGTCATCCAAGACAGCCACTCGGGGCGAACGGTCGAAAGTGTCGGCACCGCGTCGTTGAGCGCGGGGTGGTCGTAGTCACGGGCGGGATGATGCGACAACAGCGCGACCTTCAACAGCCATCGAGCCAGCGCCTCGGATTCGTCAGCGGAGACGATGAGCGCGTCGTGCGCATCACCGAGGTTCATGATTCGCCGGACGACACTCTTCGCTGGCACCTCGATCCACTGGCTTAGGGCAGTGTTGCAACTCGAACACGCGGGTACGTGGACGCCACCCAAGCTCAAAGTCGATAGCGGCTGGCCATGGCGGGTGCGGTATGGCACTCCGCCATGCGAGGTGATGAATGGTCCCTGCCCGTGGAACTCGCGGATAAACCACATCGGCAGGGCGTGCTCGCCCACGCCGTGATTCATGTTCGAGCAGAAGACACACGCCTGCCCCGGGAATCGGTTGGCCATAGCCCCAACGATAGACATCTCGTGCACTGAAACCCGAACCCTGGAAGCCTGCGCCCCATCGCCGGTCCGCCGGATCCACCAGTCACGGCTTAACCTGGATACGGCGGCCATCGGACACCGTGAGGTCCCAGCTGTTCTCGGAGTTCGGTGCGAGCGTGCCGCCGTACACGCGGAGGGCGAGCGTCTCGGCGAGGTCGCCGAGGGGTGAGGTCCTTGTGCGCACGATCCCTCGCGCGAGCAGCTCGTCAATCATCGCGACCTGCGCGTGCAGGAGATCCCAGACGGTCATCGAGACGGTGTCTAACGTCGACGTCGGCATGGCCCGGAGCGTAGGACATGCTCGTCTCGAGCGATCCTCACCGGTATGCTCAGAGCAGCCCAATCTGACAGGAGGCCCGCGTTAACAACCTCGGCTTCTACCAGGACATGACGAAGCTGGCGAAGAAGGTCGGTGGCCCCCTCGCCCTTGTGGCGATCACCGCAGCGGGTGGCTATCTCCTCGGCCGGACCGGCGAGCTCGGCATTCCGCGTCATCGAGAGGGACGGCGATGCAGCCCAGGTCGCGATCGCCGGCGTTGAAAACTCGCCCTATGCAGTGTCGGCCGAACTCCTCGCGAGCATCTCGGACTACCCGGCGAGCTGAGGCCGACGAGTGGATGAGTCCGGCGGTGCCGGGTTCGAGTCCGGGTGCGATACCGTCGGCGATGCACCAGCCGCATTCGTAGGTGGCGGTTGAAAGTATGGCGATCACCGCTGCGCCCTGTCGGGGAGCATTGGTCGGAGACTGGCGAGACCGGTCCGCAAGACACGGCGCAGCTAGCTCCCGGCGAGCTGTTCGGCGCGCTGTCGATCCAAATCAGCGGTGACGTTGTCGATGTCGTCGGGGAAGAGCGCGGCGTACGTGTCGAGGGTCACCTTCGCAGATTTGTGCCCCAGCATGCGCTGCACGACTTTGACGTTTACGCCGGCGCTGATGGCAAGCGAAGCTGCCGAGTGCCGGAGCCCGTGCGGGGTCACTCGTCGGAAGGTCGGATCGTCGTCCATGGCCCGCTTCACGGCCCCGGCGAACCAGCCAGCGTACGAGTGCCCTTGCCGAAGGAAACTGCCATCGGAAGGGTTCCAGAGGCGATCCTCCGGCCCCTTGCCACGGCACGCGGCATCGATCTCTTCAGCGAGGAAAACCGGATATGCAGCTCCGCTTTTCGTGAGACTTCACGCTGCCCAGGATGTGCACGCCATTCACGTCAGTGACTCCCTCTCGAACGCTCACGCGACGGCGTCCCGCATCGACGTTTCGGACCCGGAGCGCCGTCGCCTCGCCCCAACGCAACCCCGTGTACGCCAGGAATCGGACGAGCGTCGGGTACATGGACGCGGTCGCCAACGATTCGACTTGCACGTGCGTCAAGAAGACCTCGTCCGGCAGCGGCTTGCGTTTGATCGAGATGCCCCGGGCCGCGTTCTTCTGCACGCGATTGTCCTCGATCGCGTCGTCGGGTATGCCGGCGACGAGGTCTCTGATGCGCGCCAGCGAGGTATGCCCGAGCCGCTGGCCGAGCTCGTTGAGCCAGACTTGGAGATCTCGGCGCCGGATCGCGCCCACCGCGTATCCGCCCCACTTGGGCTGAACGTGAACACGCCAGGCGCTCTCGATCGAGCGAAGGGTACTCGGCGTTACCTCAGCTCGATGCTGCTCAAGCCAGTCAGGGACGAGCTCGTCAATCGTCGCCTTCGCGTCAGCGCGGTCGATGTACGCTCCACGACGCTTCGCCCCCTCAATGTCGGAGAGGTAGTCCTCCGCGATCCTCCGCGTTCGGAGGCCTGGGTCGTGACCGCGCGAGCCGTTGGGCTTGCGGTACCAGACCTCCCACAGCATGCCCTTCGTAAGCGTGTCGTAGGACTTGACCGTGCCCATCAGCGCAGCTCCGCGCTCGTGCTGGTGAGCTCCTGGCGGCGCAGCCACTCGTCCACGGCGGAGGGTCTGTAGAGCGGGAAGCGGCCTGCCCTCACGAACTTCGGACCCGCTCCGGATAGGCGCCATTCGCGCAAAGTGATGTCGGTCAACCACCTCGCCGACGTCGTCGACAAGACACCGGCCGCGGTCTCTCATCACCTGGCGAAGCTGCGCCTAGCCCGCATGGTCGTCCCGCGCCACGAGGGCACCACGGCGTTCTACCGCCTCGCGGACCAGCACGCCTCCGACCTCGTTGCCGATGCGATCAGGGCGTGACAAGCCGCACTGGCAGGACCGGCTGTGAGCGACCGCGTGGAGCCGCGAGCAGATCTCGCACCGGCTGAAGGTCGAGTTCCCGGATGATGAGTCCATGCATCAGCCACGAGGCGATCTACCAGTCGCTGTTCGTCCAAGGCTGTGGCACGCTGAACCCATTGGCGACAGCTAGCCGACCTGGGGCACCCGTCCGTAATCTCCTCACTCCTCTACCGGTTCGCCATAGCGCCTCACTATCCGCGCGGGTTCGGGGGTTTTGACAGATAAAGCGGCCAGGATCCACGCGACGGGTTGGGACGCGCAATGGCCACGCTCCGCTATTATTCGGTCATGCGCGAAGCCCTCACAGCAATCATCGACAGCTTGCCTCACGCCCCCACTACAGCCATTCCGCTGGCCGGTGACAAGGTTCGCTTCGTCACGGACACACCTGCGGACTACGTATGGCCGGACGTTGTCAAAGACCCCGACTCGCTAACGGACCCCAGCCCCGTCTTGCTCTTGACGGCGCCGGGCGCCATGGGGAAGTCTGCGGCCGCGCAAGCTATCGCGTCGGCCACACGCTCCCCGTACATCGATCTCGCGGGTGTTCGAGTGGGCTCCGGTTCCATCACCGGTGAGCTAACGAAGGCGCTCGGGTTCGATGCGGTCTCCAGGTTTGTCAACGACCTCAAAGCTGGGCGCACAAGCCTGATTCTCGACAGCGTCGACGAAGCTCAGCTGGGCGCCGGTCGGGAGAACTTCCAAGCGTTCCTCGCAGACCTGGCCTGGCTCCTTATGGATGCGGTGCCGGCCAGCCAGGTGATTGTGCTCGGTCGCAGAGACTCCATCGAATCGACACTCCTGGGTCTGATGGAAGAAAAGGTCGATCCGCCTCTGTATCAGGTTGCACCACTCACTCACGATCAGGCGAGCGAACTGATCGACCTGACTCTCGACCGCAAGCAGACCGAGACCGGAAAGTACGCGGTCCACAGGACGCACTCGGCGCCGTTTGGCCAGTTCCGGGACGCTCTCTTCCGGGATTTGGCTACTGCACTCGATCCCCAGATAGGCGAAGAAGAAGACTACTGGGAGAAGGTGGAAGCGTTCCTGGGCTACCCGCCTGTTGTGATCGCCCTAGCGGAACGTCTCGTGGTGGAGAACCCCGCCGCAGCTTTGCGCGAGTTCGCCTCGCTGAAGTCGAGTTCGGGACAGCCGATGCTGCGTGGAGCCCTGCTTCGACGTATCGTCGAGCAAATTCTTGATCGCGAGAGCGACAAGGTAAGGGAACGCCTGGGGGAAACGATGGGCATGCGGCCCGATACAGGAGAACGCTCGATTCTCTACGGTTTAGACGAGCAAGCCGCTCGGCTCCTCGATTACACGGGTACTGTCGGCCTACGACTTGAGCAGCCAGCCGCATTGATGGAGGCCGAGCGCGCTGAGTACGAAGAGAAGATCCAGAGCTTCCTGCTTGACCACCCATTCCTATACGGGCGCACTTTCGCGAACGTTGTATTCCAAGACTACGTGCGCGCATGGGCCGTGTCGTCTCCGATCAGCGGGCTTTACGCGTCGTCGCGATCTCAATTCCTCGCCACCCTGCCTGAGGCCGGGCCGTTCTTCGCCCATTTTCTGCATGCGCTCAGCGCAGACGCCAATGGTGTCGGAAACATCCCAGAGGACCTCGTCAACGATGCCATTCATTCCTATTCACGGGGCGTCGACGGCGGCCACGCGCTGTACGCGCACCGCGACGACCAAGCCGCGCTCCTGCTGCACCCTGATCCATTGCTAGAGGGCGAAGGAAACCAGCTCAGCTTTCTAGTAGGGGAAACATCCGGCGTCCTCACATTGACCAGCCCGATCTCACGACTGCTCTGCGTTACGCAGTATGCAGTCATCCTTCGAGGCGTTGAAGGACATGTGGACTTCGGCCCAGACGCCTCGGTGGTCGCAGACACTGTCGAGATTGATGCTAAGTTTTTCAGCGCCTTCGCCGACCCGCGGGCAAAAACCGAGCAGTGGAATCTGATCTCTGCCCAGCAAGTAGCGCACGACGCGGACCTGAAGGTATCGGCCGTACCACCGGAGTCCCTGGCGATTTTTTGGGCTGATCCGTGGCACCAATGGAAACCATTCGCCATTGACGGCGTTGCCACGGAAGCGGAGCTAACGCCCGCAGTAGGGTCGCAGGTCCTCTTGTGCCTCAGGCGAGTCTTGAACTCGTTCCGTCCGAGCATGCGAGACGACCCGAGCGTTTCCGGCGACAAGGTTGACCGGCTGCTTGTGGGCACCAATCCAGTGTTCGTCGCGACGTTCTCCGCAATGCAAGGACTCGGCCTCGTCAGTCGTGACGGCGCGCTGTACCGACTACACCTAGAACCGCCGTTGGCGACCCCGTTCTTGAAACCCGAACTGAGCGACACGACTCACACCGTCATGACTAGCGATGGCCGGCCCGGTCCGGCGGCTCAGCTGCTCGGCCATCAGGCATCCCACTCCTCTTCAGCAAGCGGCGCCCCGTTGAGCTCGTCCCGACGCATCCGCCAGTCGGGCAGGTTGGCGTCCATCAGTGCTGCGAAGCGGGCACCGTGTCCACGCTCGAAGTAGTGAGTGAGCTCGTGCACCACGATGTACTCGAGGCAGTCTGGGTGCTTCTTAGCGAGCTCGAGGTTGAACCAGACGCTACGGGTCTCGCGGTTACACGAACCCCACTTCGTCTTCATCTTGCGAATGGTCCAGGTGGGTACCACGACGCCGAGCCGCTCCTCCCACTTGTCAATCAGCGCAGGGATCTCGGCGCGAAGTTGTTCGCGGTACCAGCGCTCGAGGTAGCGGCGTCGTTGCTCGACGGTGGCCTCTGAAGCTACGTAGAGCGCCACGCGATCACCGTCGAGTTCGACGTGGCCACGGCCAGGCCGCTCAACGACCTTCAAGCGCTTCCGCACGCCCCAGACGTAGTGGGACTCGCCCGTCACCATCTCACGCGTGCTCTGACGCTCCGCGCCTTGCAGCTTCGAACGCTGGCGCCGGATCCATGGCAGACGTTGCACAACTGCCAGTCGAATCGAATCGTCATCGAAGCGCGTCGGTGCAGCCACACGAACGCGGCCGGCCGGCGGATAAACGCCAATGTGCAGGTGCTTGATGTCCTTATAGACCACATCGATGTCGATGCCGCGCACCGTGAGATATGCACTAGCTGTACTCATCGCGCGCCCTCACGAGATTGAACAACGCCTCAGCTCGAGCATCCCCACTCGGCAGCGAGCGAACGACGGCGCGTTCGACCTGTCGCCGCTTGAAGGGATTCTCCTTCCAACCATGCTGCTTGACGTTCCGGACGGCCGAGTCAACGTTGAACGCAAGCTCCGCGTCTCCGTCGAGCGTGTCGATCAAGGCCTGCTGGCCACCGTTCTTGACCCACGACGGGTAGGTCTTGCCGGTGTTCTTCGCGCCGAGCTGCTGCGCGGCATCGAGCACCTTAGCAAGGAACTCCTCGTACTCGAGTGCCTGCTTGCGCCGCTCCTCCAGGATGGCGTCGAGCAGCTCGCTCATGCGGTCGTAGAACTTTGGGTTGAGCGCATGCTCGTCGATGATGACCTTGCGCATGTTGTTGACGATGGTCTCGGCGACAGCATCCTTGCTCTTGCGGATGCCTGGCGGGAGCTTATCGATCGCCCCGGCGCCGAGGTTCACGATGAGGTCGATGAGGCCGGCGTCCTGAAAGTTGGAAACGACCTCGGAGGCTCCGGCCTTGATGTAGGTGTCGAGCAGGAAACGCATGTCGGCTTCGTAAGCCTTGAAGTCGACGTCCTCTCCGGCCGCGAGCTTCACTTCAGCGCGCACGTCGCTGTAGTGGGCGATCTCACGCTTGATCATGTCGACGTCGGCCGGGCTGTAACCGGCCTCAGCCATGTCGTTCGCGACGTTCGCGAAAGCGCGCGTAACAGCGGCCACAGCCTTGTAGAGCTCGACGCGCTTCGGTTCGTTGGCCTTGATCTGCTCAGCGTTGCCCGCGTCCTTAGCCACGAAATAGGCCCTGTACTGGTCGGTGCCCTTCGGAGGCAGAACCGGCTCGCAGAGGGCGCGGATCCGCTCCAGCGCGTCGTCGAGATCCTCACGCGCCTTATCGATCCGATCGGTCAGCAGGCCTTCGATGTCCTGCTTCTCGTAACCCTCGAGCGCTCCCGAGGTGTAGTCGTGGATGGCGCTTTCAAGCGAGTTGAACAGGTCGCGGTAATCGACGATGTAGCCGTAGTCCTTGTCGTCACCGTCGAGGCGATTGACACGGCAGATGGCCTGGAAGAGCCCGTGGTCCTGCATCTTCTTGTCAATGTAGAGGTACGTCGCGCTCGGTGCATCGAAGCCGGTCAGGAGCTTGTCGACCACGATGAGCAGGCGCATCTGGCCCGGCTCCTCGATGAACTGTTTCTTTACCGCCTTCTCGAACTCCTCTACTCGACCCATGGCTTCGTCTTCAGAGGTGTCGAAGTAGTCCGCCAGCATTTTGCGGTAGGTGTCGTACTGGGCCAGCTTCTCAGTCTTGCCAGCGCCGGCGTCTTCCTTCGAAATCTCGCTGGCATTCGGCTGGTAGCTAGTGACGATGGCGCACTTGCCCTTGAAGCCGGCGTTAACGAAGAGGTCGTAAAACTTGCAGGCTTGGTAGATACTCGAGCCGACCAGCATGGCGTTGCCGCGGCGGTCCATGAGACGCGGCTTGGTCTCCATGTCAATCAAGATGTCAGCGACGATCTGCTCGGCACGCGACTTACTGGAGACGACCTTCTGCATGGTGCCCCAGCGCTTCTTGAGCTCGGCGCGAGAGAGATCGGTCATGCCCTTGGTCTTGGCCTCGAACCACTTGTCGACGTGAGCCGGCGAGGTCAACTCCTGGTCGATGTCGCGCGCTTCGTAGCGGAGATCAAGTATGACGCCATCGGCAACGGCCTCGTTGAACTTATAGGTGTGAATGAACGAGCCAAAGGTCTCGATGCTCGTTGCCTTATCGGCCTTGAGGAGCGGCGTTCCGGTGAAGCCAATGAACATCGCTTCGGGCAGCAGGTGCGTCATGGCCCGATGCATCTTGCCGGACTGCGTTCGGTGGGCCTCGTCGACAAAGACGAAGATGTTCCCCTTGGCCCGGAAATCTTTGGGCAGAGCCGCGTTGAGCTCGGCGACAAAGTCATTGGCGTCGGCTTCGGACTCGTCGCTGCCCCGGAACTTGTGAACGAGTGACCCGATGAGCCACTCCTCCGACTTATTGAGAGTCGCGATCAGATCGGCGCCGCTCTTGGTCCGGTAGATCGCTTCGTTGACGCCCTGGAAGACCTTCTCGATCTGCTCGTCAAGCTCGGTCCGGTCAGTGATGAGCAGCACCCGCGCATCGGGCTGGTTCTCACGGATCCACTTGGCCAGCCACACCATGGTGAGACTCTTCCCGGATCCCTGGGTGTGCCAGATGATGCCGCCCTCGCGCCTTGCGATGCGCTCCTGCGCGGCCTTGACGCCGAAGTACTGGTTGTGGCGCGGCCCCTTCTTGACCCCCTTGTCGAAGACGACAAAGTCGTGGATCAGCTCGAGGAAGCGGTCCTTCGAGCACATCTGGAGCAGGCCTCGGTCAAGCAGCGAGTCAACGTCCGACTCTTCCTTCCACTCGAGCCAGTACTTCTCAGGCGTGTCGATCACGCCGTACCTGAGCCCCTCGGCGTCGTTGCCTGCGAAGAGGTACTGAACAGTGGAGAAGAACGGACGGATGAAATTCTTGCTCTGGTTCCCGATGGACTGGCGAATGCCCTCCGTCACGGAGACCTTGGATCGCTTGAGCTCGATGACCCCGAGCGCGAGGCCGTTGACGTAGAGCACCAGGTCAGGACGCTTGTTGTGCTGTCCGAAGACGGTGACCTCTTCGGCAAGAGCAAAGTGGTTGGCCGTCGGCGTCTGCCAGTCGACGAGACAGACCGTCTGCGTCTGCTCACCGGCCGCCGCTCGCACTTTCACGCCGTAGCGAAGCAGCTGATACACATCGCGGTTCGCCTCGTAGAGGTTGTGACCAACCCCAACCGCCGCCGCCTTCTCAAGCTGACCGAGCGCCCGAATGATCAGCCCTTCCGCATAGCCGCGAGCCCGCAGGTTCTGCGAGAGCAGGTTTGTCTCGATGCCGCCAATGCGGTTCCCATCGTGCCAGTTCCCGAGGTACTCGTAGTCGAGCTGCTCCGCGAGCAGCTTGACGACACGATCCTGCGTCTTACGTTCGATCTGGCCTACAGTGCTCATGACAGTTCTCCTGCGCGCTCCACAGTTGATTCATCCACCCACCGCGCCAGCACGCTGAGCGCAGCTAAGTGTTCCAAGGCGACCTGTTCAGGCATCTCCTGATCCACCTCGTGACTGAGCGGGTTCCGGATGCCGACGAAGACGCCTTCCGCGAACGCCATGGCGCCGCGCTGCAGCGACCGGTAGGTGTCACTGTCCTCAGGAGTCATGCGACGAAGCCGTGACTTGCCGGGCTTCGCCTCGTCGAGCGAGAACGACTGCTTGAAGAGGTCCGTCTCGCTGACATCACGGCGGCCGACCCTGTTCTGAGTCTCAGCATTCAACTTGGTCGCGGCGTTGCGCACTGCCTGTACGAAGTGGCCAGACTGCCAGAGCGAACGCGCACCACTCCAGATCCACGGGTGCAGCTTTGCGGCAGAAATCTGAGGGGCGTCGTCGCCAAGGTTCTGCCTAATCTCCTCAGCGCGGTTGAGTTGCGCTCGAGCGCGCGTCGCCGCTTCGTGATGCCGACTCCACGCTATGTACGGGTCATCTGGCAGTTCGGTTCGCCAGCGGGGCAACACCCGATCGAGTATCTGCTCGGCAACCTGCGCCTGTGCGGCGATATCGCTCTCCGAACCCCGAGGGAAGAGTCCAATCACGCCGGGTGTCTCGCTAGCCCCCGACGCGGTCAAGTGAATGAGGTTCTCGAGCTCCTTCAGCGCCCATTCGATGTTCAGCTCGTTCACTCAGCGTCCTCCACGGGCAGCCGCACGCGGCCGGTCAGGAGCTGCTGCATCATCCCGCGTTTGATCGCGCGCGCCTTCGTCAGGCGCTGACGCAACACCACGATCTCGTTCTCCGCCTCAAACATTGCACCGGCGACCATGCGTTGCTCCGCTAGCGTCGGCGGTAGCTCGAGCTCAAGCGTCACAAGGTCTCGCTGGTAAAGGTGCGAGATCGTCGACCCAGCGGAGAGCCGCGCAAGGAAGTCCTCGAACACACGGGAACGCAACATCAGATAAAAGAACCGCGAGTCGTACGCGTCGCGCACCGGACGTATCACGAAGACTCCACTGTTCAGAGTCGCCGGTCCCGGGAGGAAGTCCACATACGCGGTCTTGCCAATTGATCCATCCTTGGTGAGAAGCACGTCGCCAACTCGAAGTTGAATGTGCTGATCCTGATCGAACCGCCACTTGTCGACGAACGGCGTTGCACCCCAGTCGACTCGCCCGTCAACAAACTCAGTCCCACCGACAAGCGAATACTCGCCACTCGACCTATACTCTTTGGTTTTGAGCCCCTGCCAACCGATCCGGGCCTTCATCACGGACTGAGCGGCGATCGCTGTCCGAACCCACTCGCCGGTGAACCCAGGCAAGCGAGTCTTGCCGGTCAGAAACTGCTGCATCATGCCCTGCTTGATCGCCTGCTTCTTGGCGATAAGGCGTTCAAGCGTAGCAATCAAGTCGTCAGCATCGTCGAGTGCGTCCGCCATTCGTTGCTGTTCAGTACGCGGGAGGCAAGGAACTAGCGTGGAGCGAACTTGCACCAGGCTGATCTGTGGATACGCCTGCCCTGTGACGATTGACCCGAAGTACTCACGCATCGTCTGTTGAGAGAGATAGTGGTAAATGAATCGCGGATCGAAGTTCCGATCCATTACACGAATTCGGGCAATGTGCTGATTGATATTCGCGGCGCCGACTCCGTGCAGCCGGACGACACGTCCGACGTTCCCGGTAATCGTCATCAGGATGTCGCCGTCCTGGACACGACTTCGACGTAGAGCGTTATCGGCATTCTTGGAGATAGACATCGACTGCCGCATGTCGAGCCCGTGGTCGGAGACACATTCGCTACGAAGGAACGGCACGCCAAAGGTCTCCCAGGAGTACCCATAGGTCGTGGGCGTCGCACCCTTCGTGATGAAAGCTGATATCTCGCCGAGCACCTTCGGGTTCATCAATGCACCCCCATGGCTGCCAAGTGACTCCTGACCTGAGCTTCGAGCTTCGCGACCTCGGAATCGAGATGCCCGAGCGTCGCGGCATAGCGCTCACCCAACTTCTGAATTCGATCGACGAGCACTAGCGTCAGCGCATCGACCTTCCCGTCGATCCTCGTCCCGACAGTCGCGTGCCACTTGTCATCGAGCACGATCGACTTCACGTCATCGTCGGTGAGCTCGCCGTACTTGCGCAGCGTCGCTGCGTCGAGCGCAGCTTGAGCCTCCTTCGCCGCCTTCTTGGCCGCGGCTTCCCGATTTACGAACTCAAGAGCGGCGCTGGCGCATTCAAGAGTCTCCTGGTCGCCACTCGCTCGGGCTTCCCGGATCGCCGCGTTGACTAGCTGCTTGTTGTACGCACCCTTGTCGTTGGTTGCCTGTGCGAGAAGCGCGTCATCGACGCCGTGCTCTTCGGCGTGTTCCACCACCGCGGCGGAGGCAGACTCGAGCTTCGTATTGAGCTCATCGACACGAGCCTGCTCGTCCACGAAGTAACGACCGACGATCAGGGTGGGAGGGACTAGATCCATCTTGTACTTCGTCTTGCTACGGCCAGCGCCGATCTCGAGGTCCGGATCCTCTGAGAGCTTGCGTTCCTTGTCCTCGATCGTCTTGCGCGGCTTGGCAGCGCTTGCCCAGGTGCCGCCATTGCCGAGTTCGGTCATGATCAGGAAGACATCGTCGTGCATGACCTCGTTCCAGTACCCCATGAGCTGTTGGTACACGTCGTATTCGTCAAGCAGCGGCATGGCCTTAAATTGCTCAAGCAGATCATCGCCAAGGGTGCGAATCAGATCGTTCGGCTTGGTGTTCGCATCGATCGCAAACAGTGTGGCGCGGTGAGCGGCGAACCAGGTCTTAACGATCTTCTCGACGTCCGCGCGGATAAACTCGAGTCCGCTGCGGTTGAGCGCGTAGTCCTGTACTTCGGCGAGGTCGACCTTGAGCTTCGAGTACCCCTCCCGAAGCGGTTCGATCAGAGCGTCCTTCAGCGCGGGCAGCGCATCCCAGTAGTGCTGCAGTGCGTCGATGTCGCGATTCGGGATGCCGCCGTAGAGGTGAGCTGAGAGGTCCTGGAGGTCCTCGGGCTCCGAACTGTCGATGTAGCGCGGGATGTTGAGGTTGTAGTTGTTTTTCGGGTCAGCGATCTCGCTCATCGGCACCATGCGCGCGTATCCGTCGATCTCGACCTGGCGGTTGAAAGTATCGACGATCTTGTGGATGTCCTGGTCGCGGAGGCGGTTCTTGTTGCCGTCCTTGGTGAATCCTCTACTGGCGTCAACCATGAAGACGCCGGAGCGGCTGACGGCGTTCTCCTTGTCGAGTAGCACGATGCACGCCGGGATGCCGGTGCCGTAGAAGAGGTTCGCGGGCAGGCCGATGACGCCCTTGATAAAGCCTCGCTTGAGCAGCTCGCGACGGATATTGCCTTCAGCGTTGCCTCGGAAGAGCACGCCGTGCGGAAGGATGACGGCGGCTTTGCCGGTCGACTTGAGCGAGGCGAGCGCGTGCAGCAGGAAAGCGTAGTCGCCGTTCTTCTCTGGTGGCATGCCGTACTCGAAGCGTCCGTAGTCCTGCTCGAGCCCGTTCCTCCACGACTTGATCGAGAATGGAGGGTTCATGACGACATAGTCGAAGGTCTTGACCCTCGTGCCCTCGGTCAGCTGCGGGTTCGTAATTGTGTCGCCCTTGTAGATCTCCGCGGTCTCGTTGCCGTGGAGAATCATGTTCATCTTCGATAGGGCCCAGGTGGCGTTGTCCTTCTCCTGGCCGTAGATGGTCATGCCGCGCGGCGCCTCAGCGGCTGCTTTGAGTAGCAGCGAGCCGGAGCCACAGGCGGGGTCGTAGACAGTCTCGTACTGATGAGTCTTGCTGTTGATGCCAACGACCTTCACCAGCACGCGCGAAACCTCGGCCGGCGTGTAGAACTGCCCCTTGCTCTTGCCCGACTCGGTGGCGAAGTGGCGCATGAGGTACTCGTAGGCGTCACCCAGCAGGTCATCGCCCTCGGCGCGCGAGCCTCGGAAGTCCAGGTCCTTGAAGATCGTGACCAGCTTCGACAGGCGGTCCTGAATCTCCTTGCCGGAGCCCAGCTTCTCGCTGTCGTTGAAGTCCGCCTGGTCGATGACGTTGCGGAGGCCGTTCGCGTCGGCGAGCTTGCCGATGATCTTGTTGAACCGGTCGCCGATCTCCTTGTCGCCCTTGGCGGCGAACATGTCGTCGAACGAGCCGCCCTCGGGCACGTCGATGAGGCTGTCGGGGTCGGACTTCGCCTTGTCCGAGACGTACTTCATGAACAGCAGCGTCAGGATGTAGTCCTTGTACTGGCTCGCGTCCATGCCGCCACGAAGCTGGTCACAGCTTGCCCAAAGCGAGCTGTACAGGTCTGACTTCTTGAGAGCCACTACCGCCTCACGACCTTCGGCGACGAGTTCGTCCCGCGGCGCTTGGAGCACTCCAGAAAGGAGAGCTTCGATTGCGGGCTGGTGGCTCGGGTCATGCTCTTCAGTTCCTCCAACGCGCGTCAGCGCGAGCAACGTAGTTAAATCCCTGGGGCTGTTCCTCAGAGTATCGGGGCAAGCGGATTTCGCCATGGAGGCGCCCGGGGCCAGGTGGGGCGCGACCACGAGCGGGGGCGAATCGATGCATCACACATGCACCACACGCTATCTACAGATGGAGAAAACCCCCGGCTGACCGGGAGTTTTCTGTGGCGGTACCGGTGGGATTTGAACCCACAGGCAGACGCATGCGGCGAATCTCACAGATAAACTACTCGCGCCGGTCCTGAAGCGCGCGTAGGACAGGCCGTGCCGCTTGCTTGCCTGATCGCCGTCCTGGCGCTCCGCCTGATCGCTCTGCCAGGATGACCTGGAGCACCAGAAGGGGGGGATTCACATGAGTTACGGGCCACTGCAGAGCGCGCCGCCATCTAGGCCAGCCGGGCAGATAAACAGAGCGCTGACCTCGGAGCTCGCAGCTGACCGGGTCCGCGCAGCGCTCGTCGGCGTCGGCGGCTTCGTCATCGCGTACGCCATCGGCATCATCACGATGCTCCTCGCTGCCCTCCTCGCGCCGCACACCGAGACCACGACCGGCTCGGGTACCGCGAACCTCTCCGACACCTTGACGAGCATCAGCGACCTCGCCGCCACCCCGGTCCAGCTGATCCTGGTGGCTGACCTCGGCCGCCTCGGCATCAGCGGGCAGGACGCGCTCATCGTTCAGTTCGCCGGGTCGTTCGCGATCGGCTTCGTGTCCCTCTTCATCGCTGCGGCGCAGATCATCGCGATCGTCGTGCTGAGCCGCCGGACCACGCGGCCGCGTTCGCTGACGCAGCACGTCGCGATGTCGCTGCTGTCGGGCGTCCTGCTGGCGGTCTTGACGCTGTTGGCCGGGTTGGTGCTGCGGTCCGGATCCCCGGCGGGAGCGGCGCGGCGGTCAGCACCATCAGCGGGCTCGGTGCGAGCGCAGTCCTCGTGGCGTTCCTCGTCGGGGCGATCGCGAGCTTCCTCGCGCGGGCGATCGTCGTGGCGACGCTGCGCAGCGCCCTCGCTGCGTGGCTCGGCATCGTGCGCGTCGTCAAACGCAGTTCGCCGTGCTTACCGCGCCGGTGACGGTCGCCCTCGTCGGCTGGCATCACGTTGGCGCCGAGCCACGGCGTGCAGTAGATCGATCAGGTCATCAGCGGACAGCCGCTCGGTACGCAGACACCCGGAGCCCCCGCGACCCCCGTTGCGCGCTCGGCGTTGAGGCATCGTCGGAAGTTGTGCGGATCGCCGTCGGCGCACTGAGAGTCGATGCAGAGCAAGACCCGTCGGTCGCCGGCGGTGTACGACAGCTCGGGCGCGTCAGCCTTGCGGACCGTCCCGTCGTAGATGGTGCCAGCGACACCTTCCTCCCGATCCATGGTAACCCGAGCCGTGTACCCCTTGCGCTGCCAATGCCTCGCCACCGCGCGCGAGAAGTAAGCCGGCGCTTGTCGGGTCGGCGACCGAGACCATGAAGGTGAACTGCACGCCCTGAACTCCGTGCGAGGAGCACTCGTTATAGACGGAACGGGTCCCATGGACGCTGACTAACGGATCAACCGCCCACACGTGCTACCAGAGCACGGTCTCCGGCTCCCCGCCGCCGTTCTGCCGTTCGTAGTCCGCAAGCACGGCGCTCCGCACGTCCTCGCCCCGCGTCATCGCCTGGAGGTGCGGGATGATCCATCGCCCTCCTGGTTCCTCGAGGAACCGAATCCAGTTCGCGAGGACGTAGTCGGCGGTGAAGATGCCCCCGTGGGTCTCCTTGGCGTCGGATTGCGAGAACGCCACCTCGCGGGTGTCGAAGGCGATCCAGACCTCGCACTCGAGCACGATCTCGCCGAGGCGGTGTTGAGCCTGGGCGGCCGCGACGATGTCGTCACGGCGCCACTTCGCGACCTTCGAGAACAGCGCTGGCGCTCTCATCCGCGCGGCTCTGCACGTGGAACGTGGGCACGCACGTCGTCGGCCTGCTCGTCGTCGAGGACCCAGCGCTCGTGCTTCGGGTGCTCCGGGTACCGCTGTCGCAGGTACCGGCGAACGACCGCTCCGGGACGCGTCTCGTCCCGGTACCCGAGCTCCACCGCGAGGTCGCGGGGCGTCGATGTCGTCACGCCCCGGATCCTATTCGGGCGCTCGACGGTCCGGACCCGCGTCCTCGGCGGCGGTGTCGACGGGCTGCAGCCGCGCCTCCCGGCTGAGTGCCGCCGACCGCGGTGGTGGGTCAATGGAGGCACCGCACCCGCCGCCGATGAGAGGAACCACCATGCCCAATCGATTCGAGAACAAGGTCGCGATCGTCACCGGAGCGGGCTCCGGGATCGGCGCGGCGACGGTGCGCGCGTTCGTCGCCGAGGGTGCGCGCGTGGTGGCCGTGGACTCGGTCGGCGAGAAGATCGCGGAGACCGCCGCGAGCCTCCCGGACGGTGCCGTGACCACGATCACCGGCGACGTCGCGCAACCGGCGACGATGGAGGAGGCCGTGCGCACCGCCGTCGACGCCTACGGCCGCCTCGACGTGCTCGTGAACAACGCGGGGACGTTCACCTCGGGCGACATCACCGAGATCGAGCCGGAGGAGTGGCGCCGCGTCATCGAGACCGACCTGTCCGCCGTGTTCTACGGCACGCGCGCGGCGCTCCCCCACCTGCGCGAGACGAAGGGGTCGATCGTGAACACCTCGAGCGTGTCGGGCATGAGCGGCGACTGGCGCATGAGCCCCTACAACGCGGCGAAGGGCGGCGTGAGCAACTTCACACGGGCGGCGGCGCTCGACAACGGCGAGCACGGGGTGCGCGTCAACGCGGTGGCGCCCGGGCTCATCTGGACGGACATGACGCAGCAGCAGGCGCAGAACGAGGACCTCAAGCAGGCGTTCGCCGAGCGGATCGCCCTGGGCCGTGGGGGTCAGCCCGAGGAGGTCGCCGCCGCGATCCTGTTCCTGGCGAGCGACGAGGCGTCGTTCATCACCGGGGCGATCCTGCCGGTCGACGGCGGGACGACCGCGAGCAACGGGCAGCCGCCGCAGGCGTGAGGTGGGCCGGCCACCCCGCTTCCGCAACTGCGCACGCCGACGACAACTGCGCATGCGGGCGCACGCGCAGTTGTCGTTCGCATGCGCAGAGCGCACCGATCAGCGATGCCCCCGCCCCGCCGCGACCTGGAGCTGACGCCGAACCGCTTCGGCGAACCCGTCGAGCTGCCGGTGCAGCCGGACGAACGGGTCGTCGGCGTACTCGTCGCCCCGCGGGTCTGGCCGCCCCTCGCCGACCAAGCGCGCGGCGTAGGCGTGCCGGCGGACAAGTTCCGCCTCGGTGCGGACGTGGTCGTCGCCGATGAACTTGACCCGCTCGACGAGTGCCCGGAGCTGGATGTGCACCTCGTCGAGCTTGTCGGCGTAGTCCACGCGGTCCTCCCGCATCCGCTGCGACATGTGCAGGAGGGTCCGGGCCGCTTCGACGAGGTCGGACGCAGCCGTCAGGAGTGTCTCGTCCCAGCGGGTTCGCGTCTCGCGCCGGTTCCGCAGGACGTCGACGACGAGCGTCGGCACGAGTCCGGCTGCGGCACCGACGAGAACCAGCGTCACCGAGGACGCGAACGCGGTCATCGGCGCGACCCGTCGGTGGGGAGGCTCGACCGGCGGGACCCGAGGCAGGCTGGCTCGGACGCGTGCACTGTCATGAAGCGACCGTAACGGGGACCGAGGCGCGCGCGCGGTGAATGTGGACGCGCGGACGCAGACAACACCGCCGCGAGGGCCCGCGGTGACGACCGCGCAGTTGTCGTCCTCACGCCCCTGGGCGCCCCCTTCATCGCAGCGCCGAACCGCGCACGCCCCGCATGGAGACCCTGCGCGTACCGTCCGCGCCATGAGCGACAACGAGCAGACCGAGCCCGTCATGGACGGCGCCACCGACGCGACGAACAAGGAGAAGCTGGCGGGCCTGATCGAGCAGGTGGACAACGACCACGGGGGCGAAGGCGCCTCGAGCATGGCCGACGAGCTCCGGAACCGGATGGCCGAGACGCAGGTCGAGCCCGAATCGGCCGCCGACACCCAGGACTGAACCCGCGCCGGCACCACAACGACGCACGCCGACGACAAGTGCGCACGCGTCCGCGTGCGCACTTGTCGTCTCCGTGCGCAGAGCGCTGTCCGTGGAGGCCAAGCCCCCTCAGTTCATGTACAACCCGCCGTTGACGTCGAGCGTGTGCCCGGTGATGAACCCGGTGTCCTCGCGGAGCAGGAACTCCACCGCGACGGCGACGTCGTCCACGGTGCCGATACGCCCCACGAGCAGGTCAGCGGCCATCTCGGCCTTGCGTTCCTCGGTCAGGGTGCCGCCCATGATGTCGGTGTCGATCGGGCCGGGGGCGATGGCGTTCGCGGTGACGCCGAGCGGGCCGAGTTCGCGGGCGAGTGCACGGGTCAGGCCGATCACCCCGGCCTTCGCGACCGAGTACGGGGTCTTGCTGTAGGTCCCTCCGCCGCGCTGTGCCGACACGGACGAGATGCTCACGATGCGGCCGACCCCGCTCGCCGCCAGGGACTCGGCGACGCGACGCGAGACGTGGTGCACGCCGGTCAGGTTGACGGCGATGACGCGGTCCCACTCGCCCGGCTGGAGTTCCAAATAGGGCGTCGGTGAACTGATGCCGGCGATGTTCACGAGCGCGACGATCTGCGGCAGCGCGGACTCGAGCGCGTCGACGGCCGCGCCGACCGCGGCTTCGTCGGAGACGTCCGCACCGACCCCCGCCGCCCGGACACCGAACGACGCCGCGAGCTCCGACGCCGCTTCCGCCGACGCATCGTCGTCGAGGTCGATGATCCCGATGTCCCAACCGGCAGCGGCGAGCCGCCGCGCGGTCGCTCGGCCGATCCCGCGGGGCGAGACCGCCCCGGTGACGATCGCGGTGCGGGCGGCGGGGAAGGCAACGGTCATGGCCTCGGTGTACTCGCATCTCCGACCAGCCGCCACCCATACGGGGTCGATAGGCTCGCCATCCCCACGTCCGGTCCAACGAAGGAGCGAGTGTCGTGACGCGTCTGTGGAACCAGCCCACCCAGTTCGTCGACGAGATGATCGAGGGCTTCGTCCTCGCGAACGGCGATCGTGTCCGCCAGGTTCGAGGCGGCGTGACCCGGTCCACGAGGAGCCCGGACCCCGAGGTCGCCGTGGTCATCGGCGGCGGTTCGGGTCACTGGCCGGCGTTCGGCGGTCTCGTCGGTCCGGGGCTCGCGCACGGTGCGGCGATGGGCAACCTGTTCGCGTCGCCGTCGTCGATCCAGGTCGAGTCGGTGATCCGCGCGAGTGAGCAGGGCCGGGGCGCCCTGCTCAGCTACGGCAACTACGCCGGCGACGTCCTCAACTTCACGGCAGCGCAGGACGCGGTCCGGGCGGACGGCATCGACTGCCGCACGGTCCTCGTGACGGACGACATCTTCAGCGCGTCGAGCGACGAGCGCGGCAAGCGTCGCGGCATCGCGGGCGACCTCACGGTGTTCAAGGTGGCCGGGGCCGCCGCTGCCGAGGGCATGGACCTCGACGACGTCGAGCGCGTGGCGGTGCTGGCGAACGAGCGGACGCGGTCGATGGGCGTTGCGTTCAGCGGCTGCACGCTGCCCGGCGCGGACGAACCCCTGTTCGACGTCCCCGAGGGGCGCATGGCGATCGGGCTCGGCATCCACGGCGAGCCCGGCATCGACGAGACCGACATCCCCAGCGCCGAGGGGCTGGCCGAGCTGTTCGTCGAGCGGCTCCTCGCCGAGGCGGAGATCCCGGAGGGCGTCGACCTCGACGACGCGCGCGTGGTCCCGATCCTCAACGGGCTCGGGTCGGTCAAGGTCGAGGAGCTGTTCGTCGTCTACCGCTCGATCGCCGGGCTGCTGCAGGACCGCGGGCTCACCGTGGTCGACCCGCAGGTGGGCGAGTTCTGCACGAGCTTCGACATGGCCGGCGCGTCCCTGACCCTGCTCTGGCTCGATGACGAGCTCGAGCGGCTCTGGACCGCGCCCGCCGACACCCCGGCGTTCCGTCGGGGCAGCGTCCAGCAGGACCTCGTGAGCGCCGGACCGACGGCCGCGGAGGCCGACACGGAGGACGCGATCCGGCCCTCCAGTGCGGAGTCCCGCGAGTCCGCGGCACACATCGTCGACCTGCTCCGCACGGTCGCGACGACGGTCCAGGACAACGTCGACGACTGGGGTCGCCTCGACTCGATCGCCGGCGACGGCGACCACGGCATCGGCATGCAGCGCGGTGCGAGCGCGGCACTCGACGCCGCGACTGCCGCTCTGGAGGCCCAGGGCGGCGCCGCCACGGTCCTCCACCGGGCGAGCGCGGGCTGGGCGGACCGCGCGGGCGGGACCTCGGGCGCGCTGTGGGGCGTGCTGCTGCGGACCCTCGCGAGCGAGCTCGACGACGAGACGCAGCCGACCGCCACCGCCGTCGCGACCGGTGTCGCCCAGGGCCGGGAGGCCGTGCAGTCGGTGGGCGGCGCGGCCGTCGGTGACAAGACGATGGTGGACGCGCTCGTGCCGTTCGCGGACACGCTCACCGCGCGGGTCGAGGCGGGCGACGACCTGGCGACCGCGTGGGCCGCCGCTGCCTCCGCTGCCGAGGAGGGTGCGGCGTCGACCGCGGACCTCGTGCCGCACCTCGGGCGCGCGAAGACGCACGGCGACAAGGCCGTCGGCTCCCCCGACCCCGGCGCGGTGTCGTTCGCGGCGATCGTCGGCGCCGTTGGCGACGCACTCGCAGATGGCACGGACGACGACGGAGTACACCGGGACCCCGGAGCGACAGACCGTCGCGAGGAAGGAGCCACGCGATGACCCAGTGGCGATTGGTGATCGGCTCGGACGACGCCGGGTACGACTACAAGGAAGCGATCCGCAAGGACCTCGAGTCGAGCGACCTCGTGGCCTCGGTGGTCGACGTCGGTGTGGACGCCGACGGGCACACGAACTACCCGACCGTGGCGACCGCCGCGGCAGAGATCGTCGCCCGCGGGGACGCCGACCGGGCGATCCTGCTCTGCGGCACCGGCCTCGGCGTCGCGATCTCGGCGAACAAGGTCCCGGGCATCCGAGCCGTGACCGCTCACGACTCCTACTCGGTGGAGCGCTCGATCCTGTCGAACGACGCCCAGGTGCTCTGCATGGGGCAGCGCGTCATCGGCCTCGAGCTCGCCCGCCGCAACGTGCGGGAGTGGCTGACGTACGAGTTCGACAGCTCGAGCGCGTCGAACGACAAGGTCGAGGAGATCCGGGCGTACGAAGCGGCGCACTGAGCGGAACTGCGTCGCGGTCGGCCTGAAGCGAGACTCCCCGGCACTCGGGTCGCGCTCACGGGCGGCGTCGTCCTCGTCGCAGCCTCGGGGCGGGGTCTTGCCGGGCCTCCCAGCCCATCGAACCGGCGCGCAACGGCCGCGTGGACGTCACCGATCGAGGACCGCGGCGACCGCCTCGATCTCGACGAGCTGCCCGTCGTACCCGAGCACGGTGACGCCGAGCAGGGTGCTCGGGACGTCGTGAGCACCGAACGCGGCACGCACGACGTCCCAGGCGGCGATGAGGTCCGCCTGCCGCGACGACGCGACGAGGACCCGCGTGCTGATGACGTCCTCGACGCCGGCGCCTGCCGCGCGAAGCGCCGTCACCATGTTCTCGACGCACTTGGCAGCCTGTCCGGCGTGGTCCCCGAGCGCGACGGTCGCGCCGGTCTCGTCGAGGGGACAGGCCCCCGCCAGGAACACCAGCCGCGCGTCGGCGGGAGCGGTCGCGGCGTAGGCGTAGTCGACACCCTGCGCGAGGCTCGCGGACCGGATGAGCGTCACGGTCTTCGGATCGGTCGTCTCGCTCACGCGACCATCCTCCTCGCTCCTCGTCAGCGTGGTCCGGCACCGGGCCTTCCGCTCGATCACCTGCACAGGACGAGGCGTGGGCCGCCGAGTAGTCAACGGCCGAGCGCCCGCTCCATCACCGCGATCGACTGCCTGGCCGCGTACTCGTCGCGCTCCGTCTGCGCGTCCTCGACCCGCAGGTGCACGACGCCCGTGTACCGGCTGGTGCTCACGCCGTCGCGTGGGGCGAGGTGCAGCACGACGCCCCATCCCTGCTCGGACTGTTCCCACGAGTGGTCCGGGGTGTGGAACGGCTCGATCGACAGCACCTCGGCCCGCTCCGCGAGGCGACGGCCCTCCGTGTCGGTCGCGGTGTCCCAGAGCGCGATCCCCCGCGCGGAGAACGCGAGCTGGCACGGGAACGTGACGGAGAGACCGGGGTCCCACGCGGCGAGGTCGTCCTTCGTCGTCGGGGTCGCCAGCGCGCTGACGAAGGCGATCCCGGGATGCCGGGCACTCAGCGCCCCGCGCTCGTCCCTCCGGCGGAGTCGCACCAGACGCAACGGGCCACCGGCCGCGCACGCGATGGTGGCGAGACCCCCGGCGCGCAGGGCGAGCGGGAACGCGTCCGAGTGGACGCCGTGGATGCGGACGAGCAGCACGACCGTCAGGACCGCGAACACGACGGCGAGCACGCTGAACACGATGGTCGACGGATGCCGCCGGGCCGTCACAGCGAGCGACGCCGACGTCGTGCGGTGCTCGCCCACCGGCACGTCGGACACGGGCTGACTCACTGCGCCGGAGGCGTGCTGCCGTCCATCGTGACCTTCCCGGCACCGGCGTCCCAGGTGTACGTGGCGTTCGCGCGGCCGGACGGATCGGCGTCGGAGTCGTTGCCCTGCGGGTACGGGTAGGTCACGGCGATGCTCGTCGACGAGGTCCGCCGGACCGTGGGCTGGAAGGCGTACTGCTCCTTCGTCGCGGTTCCGAGGTAGGTGCCGTCGTGGAACAGCAGGATCGCGTACGGGGAGCTCGCCGTGGAGCCAGAGACGGTCACGACCGACCACGACAGCGGCGCGCAGGGGTCGTACCCGGAGTAGTCAGCGCCCGCCGCGTCCCAGTGGGCCGTTCCCCGCAGGTTCACCGGGAGCGGGAGTGTCGCGATCCCCGTCGCGGCGGCAGCCCGCCCCGCCGCGGGTCCGCACGTGCTCGTCGCGCTCGGGGTGCTCGTGGTGCTGGGCGAGGCGGGGGCGGCGGACGGTGTCGGGGTGCTGTGCGTGACCGTGCGCGCCGTGCTGCTCGGGTGCGGCGAGGTGGTCCCGCCCGAGCATCCGGCCAGCACCACGGTGAGCGCCGTGCCGAGGAGGACCAGACCCGAGGAACGTCGTGTGAGCATGCCTCCACATTGGCCCCGCTCGCCGAGCGCGTCCTGACCGTGCGCCGAAGCGGCCAGGATGGAGTCCATGGACCCGAGCATCGCGATCGTCGGCCCGGGTGCGATCGGCACGACGGTGGCAGCAGCGCTCCACGAGGCCGGTCGGACCCCGCTGCTCGCCGGCCGGACGCCGCGGGAGCACCTCCGACTCCGGACCCCGGACGGCGCGGTCGTCGTCGTCCCCGGGCCGGTGCACACCGATCCGACGACGGTGTCCGGACCCGTCGACCTCGTGTTCCTCGCCGTCAAGGCCACCCAGATCGAGGCCGCCGGGCCCTGGCTCCCCGCGCTGTGCCACGCAGACACGGTCGTGTGCGTGCTGCAGAACGGGGTGGAGCAGGAGGCGAGCGTCGGTCGGTGGGTCGCGGGCACGGTCCTCCCGGCCGTCGTGTGGTTCCCCGCCCAGGCCGAGCCGGACGGCACGGTGGCGCTGCGGCGACCGCCGCGCCTCACGCTCCCCGACGTGCCGGCGGCGCAGTCGGTGGTCGATGTCCTCAAGAGCACCCGGTGCGCGGTCGACGTCACCGAGGACTTCGTGACCGTCGCGTGGCGCAAGCTCCTCCACAACGCCGCCGCGGGGCTCATGGCGCTGAGCGGGCGGCGATCCGGGATGTTCCGACGTGAGGACGTCGCCCGGCTGACGCTCGACTACCTCGCCGAGTGCCTCGCCGTGGCGCGGGCAGCGGGCGCCCGCCTCGGCGACGACGTCCCACAGGAGGTCCTCTACGGCCTCCGCGCACAGCCGGCGGACCTCGGGACCTCGATCCTCACCGACCGCGCCGCTGACCGCCCGCTCGAGTGGCGGGTCCGGAACGAGGTCGTGGCACGGCTCGGCCGCATGCACGGCATCCCGACCCCGGTCAGCGACGTGGTCGTGCCGCTGCTCGCCGCCGCGAGCGACGGGCCCGGCTGAGCCGGGAGGCCCGGCGCGGACGGTCAGGCGATCGGCACGGGGGCCATGACATCACGGAGCCGGAAGGCGCTGATGTCGTCGTCGGTCCGACCATCGAGGGCGAGTTCCGCCAGGATCCGCCCGATCGTCGGCGTGAACTTGAACGCGTGGGCGGCCCCGAGCGCGACGAGCACGTCCGGGTGCCCCGGCAGCGCGTCGACCACGAACCGCCGGCCGGGGGTCAGCGTGTACTGGCAGGTGATGGTCCGGACGTCCGCGCCGCTGGCGGGCAGGAACCCGCGCATGAAGGTCCGCAGCTGGTCCAGGAGCTCCTCGGAGTGCCGGAAGGTCCGCTCGTCGGGCGTCATGCGGTTGTCGGAGGCGTCTCGACCCGCCTTGACGGTCGGCTCCCCGTAGGTCGGGAACCCGTAGTAGCAGGGCTCGTCCTCCCAGATCCACACGGGGAGCCGGTCGTCGCCGAAGTCCTCGGGGCGGTCCGGCCCGAAGTACGTGACCTGCTCCTGCATCGTCACGAGCGGGACCTCGACACCGAGGGGCGCGATGAGCGCGTTCGTCCACGCATCGGCGGCGACGACGACCTTCCGCGCTCGGACCTTCCCCGCGGTCGTCATGACCACGACTCCGTCGGGTTGGGGTCGGAGCTCCTCGACCCGTGTCCGGTCGCGGAGCACCGCTCCGTGCGACCGTGCCTGCATCTGGAGCGTCGCGACGGTGCGCGACGCGGGGACGATCCCGGTGTCGGGCGAGAACACGGTCTCGACTCCCGGGGGCAGGGTGAACTGCGGCCATCGGGCGGCGACCGCGTCCCGGTCCATGAGCTCGAACGGCAGGTCCTGCGCCGTGAGTGCCGCGGTGAAGGCCGTCACGGGGTACGGACTGCCCGGTGGCACGAACACGACGCCGCCGGTGGTGGTCACGAGGCGTTCGCCGCTGACGCGTTCCAGCGCGGCCCAGTCCCGGTACGCCGACTTCGCGAGCCGGACGTAGGCCTCGTCGCCGTACGAGGTGCGGAGGATCCGCGAGGTGTCGTGGGAGGCGCCGCGCACGTGGCCGAACTCGAACTGTTCGAACAGGACCACCGTCGCGCCTCGGAGCGCCAGGTGGTGGGCAGCGGCGCTCCCCAGTGCCCCGGCGCCGACGACGGCGACGTCGAACTCCTCCATCGCGGTCCGGTCAGTCGATCGGTGCGGGGCCGAGCTCGTCGAGCAGCTTCTGCAACGCGACGTACGCCCGGTTCCGGTACGCCACGAGCTCCGGCGTCCGGTCCGCCGGGACGTCGAGGTACCCAGCGCCCGACTTCGTGCCGAACTTGCCCTCGGCCACGAGCGCGGCGAGCGACTCCGGTGTCGCGAACCGCTCCGGCCACCGGGTCTGGAGGGACGCGTAGCAGAACGCGTACACGTCGAGTCCCGCCATGTCGGCGATCGCGAACGGGCCGAACACGGGCAGCCGGAAGCCGAAGGTCGTCCGGACGATGGTGTCGATGTCCTCGGGGCTGGCGATGCCCTCGGCGGCGATGTCGGCGGCCTCCGAGAACAGCGCGTACTGCAGGCGGTTGAGGACGAAGCCGACGCTGTCCTTGACCCGCGCGGTCTGCTTGCCGGTCGCGCGGACGATCGTCTCGGCGGTCGCGATCGCGGACTCGGTGGTGGTCTCGTGCGGGATGATCTCGACGCCGGGGATGAACGGCGCGGGGTTCGAGAAGTGCACCCCGAGGAACCGTTCGGGTCGCTCGACGGCCTCGGCGAGTGCGCTGATGCGGATGGTCGACGTGTTCGAGCCGATCACCGCCTCCGGGCCCGCGGCCGCGCTGATCCGGGCGAGGGTGGCGTGCTTGATCTCGATCTTCTCGGGCACGGCCTCCTCGATGAACTCGGCGTCGGCGACGGCGGCCTCGACGGACTCGGCGGGGTGGACGAGCGCGGCGATGCGCTCGACGGCATCGGCGGGGAACAGCCCGTCGGCGACGAACTGCCGAGCCTCGTCGAGCAGCCGCGTGTGGTTGCTCGCGGCGATCTCGGCGGAGACGTCGGCGAGGGCGACCTCGGCCCCGGACAGCGCGAGCATCTGCGCGATCCCGCCACCCATGTACCCGGATCCGACGACGGCGGCTCTGATCTGACTCATCGTGCGACCTCCTGGGGCAGCAGGGTGCGGATGTACCGCTGGTTGGTGGCGCAGACGCCGAGGCTGTCCCCGCCGTACTGCTCGGTCATGATCATGCCGCGGAACCCGACGTCCACGGCCTCGCGCAGGACCTGCCGGTAGTTGATGATGCCGGTCTCCATCGTCGAGGGGACGCTCGTCGCCCAGGAGCCGTCGCCGGCCTCGTCGCGTGTGTAGTTCTTGACGTGCAGGTAGTTCGCGTACGGCAGGGTCGCGGAGAACACCTCGCGCCAGTCCTCGACCGGACGGTGCAGGCGGATGAGGTTCGCGACGTCGGGGTTGAGGCCGACGTTGTCGAGGCCCACCGCCTCCACGAACCGGACGGCGCTCTCGGCCGTGCCGAGGTACGTGTCCTCGTACATCTCGAGCGCGAGGGGCAGCCCGACATCGGCGGCGTGTTTGCCGAGCTCGCGGATCGACCGGACGGCGCGGTCCCAGACCTCCGGGTCGTCGGGGTCCTTCGGCCCGGGCGCGGTCCAGAACCACAGGGCCTTGCGCTGGGCCTCGCTGAACGGCTGGTGCAGGCCCGTCGAGAACACCTGCATGCCCCACTCCGCCGCAGCGTCGATGGTGCGGTGCGCGTACGCGAGGTTCTCGTCCTCGTGCCCGGGCATGATCACGCTGCGGCGCTGCAGGTGCACGCTGGGGATCCCGATGCCGTGCTCCTTGGCGGTGGCGAGCAGCTCGTCACGTTTGCCGGGATCGTAGTCGGCGGGGCGGATCCGGTCGTCGGCCATCTCGGCGAGCGTGAAGCCCACCCGTTCGATCTGGGCGAAGATGTCGTCCCACACCGCGATCGGGGCGTCGTGCAGCGTGGTGCCGTCGCGGCCGACCGGTGGGAACCCGTGCAGACACACGGCGATCGGCCAGGTGTCGGCGGTCCAGGTGGCGGGGTCCCAGTCCTGCTCGGTTCCGGGTCGGTCTGGTCCTCGGGCCACGGTGCCTCCTCGCACATCGGCGTCATGGGCGACACCGGGGCCGACGTTACTCCGGTGGTGACCGCGGGCGCCCGGACCCGGGCGTCTCGGCTGAGTTCGCGCGCGGTCGTCGTCGGCGCGCGCGGGTGCGCGCGGTCGTCGTCGACGCGCGCGGGTGCGCGCCGACGACGAGTGCGCGCGCCAGCGACAGCGCAGTTGTCGTCGGCGCGCGCACGTGCAGGGGCCGCGGCGGGTCGGCCGGGAGGGACGGTGCCAGCCCGCCCCGTCCCTCCCGGCCGCCAGGGGGTCAGGGCTGCACGAGCTCGAGGTCCTCGAGCACGCTCGGGTGCGTCGGGGTCCAGCCGAGCGCCCGGCGGGTGATCGCGCTCGAGGCCGGCTGGTCCGTCGCGAAGATCGGTCCGAACGGGCCGAAGGTCTCCTCGGGCACCTGCTCGACCGGCAGGCCGAGGCGCCGACCGATCACCCGGACGAGGTCGATCACGGCGTCACCCTCGTCGGCGACGGCGTGCCACGCGGACCCCGCCGGGGCGGACTCGAGCGCCAGCCGGAAGAGCACCGCGGCGTCGGCGGCGTGCACGGCGGGCCAGCGCTGGCTGCCGTCACCCGGGTAGCCCGCGACGCCGGTCCTCCTGGCGTTCTCGGTGAGGAGCCCGGCGAACCCGCCCGTCCCGTTCGCGTGCACCGTGCGGGGCAGGCGGATCGCCGAGGACCGCACACCCCGGTCGGCGTACCCGAGGATCGCGTTCACGGTGATGCCGCGCCCGCCGACGGGTCCGTCGGTCGGCAGCGGGTCCTCCTCGGTGGACGGGCGGCCCTCCGCCCACGGCGTCCCGGAGACGACGACGAGCGGACGGTTGCTGCCCACGAGCGCGTCGGCGAGCGTGGTCATCGCCGCGGTCTCCTCGGCCATGCCCTGCTGCAGCGACTCGGTCGACCCGTAGTCGCGGCTGAACGCCAGGCTGATCACGCCATCGACCTGCCCGGCCGCGGTCCGGAGGACGTCGAGGTCGGCGATGCTCCCCCGGATCGTGCTGGCGCCGGCCTGCTCGAGCGTGGCGGCCGAGGCCTCGGAGCGAGCGAGGGCGAGGACGGTGTGGTTGTTGGCGAGCAACTCGGCGACGACGGGCGTGCCGATCGTGCCGGTGCCGCCGGTGACGAAGACGTGCATGGGGACTCCTCGGGGTGATGAGACTGTTGTCCCATCACCGTAGCACCGTGATGGGACAACTGTCCCATCACCGGCCCGGAGTCGTAGGATGAATGGCATGGCGCGATGGGAACCGGGAGCGCGGGACCGACTCGTCCTCGCGGCCGTCGACCTGTTCACCGAGCAGGGCTACGACGAGACGACAGTCGCGCAGATCGCCGAACGTGCCGGCGTCACCAAGAGCACCTTCTTCCGGTACTTCCCGGACAAGCGCGAACTCCTCGTCGCCGGGCAGGAGACCCTGAGCACCCTGCTCGCCGAGGGCATCGCCGCCGCTCCCGGCGACGCGTCCCCGCTCGAAGCCGTCGCAGCCGGGCTCGCACGCGCCTCGGACGAGATGGGACCGATGAACCGCGACATCGGGCCTCGGCTCCGGGCCGCCGTCGCCGCGAGCGCGGAGCTGCAGGGACGGGACGCGCTGAAGAGCGTCGGGCTCGCCGTCGCCATGACGGACGCGCTCGTCGCCCGCGGTGTCGCGGCCGCCACCGCGCACCTCGCGGCCGAGATGGGTCTGCTCGCGTTCAAGCAGGGCTACAGCCGCTGGGTCGAGGGTCCGCGCGACGACGATGCCGGGCTCGCGCCGCACGCGCTCGCCGCGCTCGAGGACCTCCGGGCCGCGACGGCGTCACTCGGCTGACGCTGCGGCCCGGCGCGCCGCATCTGCGCGCGCCGCACGTGCGCACGCCGACGACGAGTGCGCATGCGGGCGCATGTCCCGTTGTCGTCGGCGAGCGCACCCCGCACCGGACGTCGGACGGGAGGGACGGCACTAGCCCGCACCGCGCCTCCCGGCCGGCGGGCGGTCGCCGCCGGCGGGCGGTCGTCCTATGCGTCGGCGGCGGCGAGCTGCCCGCAGGCGCCGTCGATCTCCTTGCCGCGGGTGTCGCGGAGCGTCGTCGGGATGCCGGCGTCGTTGAGGCGCCGCACGAACTCGTCCGTCACGTCGCGCTCCGACGCCGTCCACACGGAGCCGGGCGTCGGGTTGAGCGGGATCGGGTTGACGTGGACCCAGCCGTGGCCGCGCTGGTTGAGCTTGTGCGCGAGCAGGTCGGCGCGCCAGGCGTGGTCGTTCATGTCCTTGATGAGCGCGTACTCGATCGACACCCGACGGCCCGTCTTCTGGAAGTAGCGGTACGCGGCGTCGATGGCCTCGTCGACCTTCCAGCGGGAGTTGACCGGGATCATCTCGTCGCGGAGCTCGTCGTCGGGCGCGTGCAGGGAGAGCGCGAACGTGAGGGGGATGCCCTCGTCGGCGAGCTTGTCGATCGCGGGCACGAGTCCGACCGTCGACACGGTGATGTGCCGGGCGCTCATGCCGAGGCCGTTCGGCTGCGGTGCGACCATGATGCGCACGGCGTCCATCACGCGCTTGTAGTTCGCGAGCGGCTCCCCCATGCCCATGAACACGATGTTCGTGACGCGCTCGGGGTCGGTTCGGTCCTGGCCGCCACGGGTCGGGGCACCCGCGAGCTCCCCCGCCGCCAGCGCCGCGTTCGCCCGGACGATCTGCTCGACGATCTCGGCGGTCGACATGTTGCGCGTCAAGCCGTTCTGCCCGGTGGCACAGAACGGGCAGTTCATCCCGCAGCCGGCCTGCGATGACACGCACAGCGTGATCCGCCCCGGGTACCGCATGAGCACCGACTCGACGAGGGCGCCGTCGTGCAGCTTCCACAGGAACTTGATCGTGTCGCCCTTGTCGGTCGTCAGGCGCCGGGCCTCGGTCAGGAGGGGCGGCAGCAGTCCGGCGACGAGCTCCTCGCGTCCGGCGGCGGGCAGGTCCGTCATCGCCGCCGGGTCCGAGGTGTAGTGCGTGAAGTAGTGCGTCATGAGCTGCTTCGCCCGGAAGCCCGGCATGCCGAGCTCCTTGACACGGGCGATGCGCTCCTCGGCCGTCAGGTCCGCGAGGTGCACCGGCGGCTTGCCGCGCTTCGGCGAGGCGAACTGCAGCAGCGGGCGGCCCGTCGGGTCGAGCTGCTGCTTCCAGCCCTCGGTCGTCGGACGGACCTGGGGGCGGGCTGCCTCCGTGCTCACGGTCGCGGGGCGGAGGCCGGGGGTGCGGAGGTCGGAGGGCATCGGGCGATTCTACGGGACCCCGGTCGTTTCCGACAGTCCGGGCGTCCTGCTGCCCCCGCCCCGGCCGGTCCGCCTGTTTCCGCCACCCCCCGGCGTCGTCCGACAACGGCAAGGTCGGCTGATACGCCCACATCCGGTGCTTCCGCAACCACCGACGGTGTGGACGTCGAACGACAGCGGTTCCGTCGCCCGCCGACCCGTCGTCGACGCGGGAATCGCCGCGGGAACGCCCCGGATCAGCCCATTCCGCTGCCCGACGGACCGGCCGCAGGGACGTCATCCGGATGGACATCGAACGCCTCGAACCGCTCGTCGGCCAGGACCGCATCGACCAGCGCCCGGGAGCCGCCGACGATCGTCGAGTCCCAGTCGATCTCCGACGCGACGACCCATGCTCGGTCCGCCGGCCAGATGAGTTGCGGCATCGGCCACCGAGTGGCGCCCCACACGCTCCGCCTCCACCCGATCCTGGCGTCGAAGCCCCAGTCGGGGTCGGCGAGCTCCGCGACGCTGCCCGTGAGCAGCACGTACTCTCGCCACGGCGCCTCGAGGAGTGGTCCGCCCTGGATCGCCGCCGACACCTCGGACGACACGTCGAGTTCGAACTGCTCGAGACGACCGGCCTCCGCCTCGCGCAGGTCCGCCGCCCGCTGCTCAGCCGAGGGCAGCTCTCCCAGATAGCCGACGCCGGCGAAAACGAAGTCCCGGTTCAGCGCGCCCCACCCGCTCCAGACCCCGACCGTCACCGCGTCCGGGGTCGTCGTCGCCGCGCGGAGCGACGACGTGAGCGCAGCCAGGAGGCGCGGCTCGAGTCCGCCCTGCACCGGCGGCTCGACGCTCCACCCGTCCGGCAGGTCGCGGCCGTGCTCGTCCTCGCCGTGTTCGTCCTCGCCGAGCAGCACGGTCGACGAGGTGAGCGGGGTCAGCGGCACCCTGAGGCGCCGCGCGACCTCGGACCAGGTCCACGGGTCGCGGGGATGCTCCGCCGGGTCGTCGTCCCGGTACTCGGTCCGGACCGCCCCCATGGGATGCAGGACCCGGGCGTAGGCCTCCCAACCGTCCCCGACGACACCGCCGACGCTCGCCCACCGGCCGAGCCGGGCCACCAACCACGCACCCCGCTCGACGTCCCCCGTCCACCGCATCGCGCCAGTGTGGCACGGCGGCCGGGAGCGGCGGGGCGGAGGCGCCCCGGGCCTCCCGGACGGAACGACCGATCTGGTGTGGAACGACCGCCGCGTCGTCGCTGCATGCAGGCGCACGAGATGCGTGCGGATGTGGCGACGATGTCGGTGTCGTCCGACAGCGGATCTGTCGAGAACCAGCGGGTTCTTGGGCGGCGGGACGGGCAGAGCGGGCGGGCGCGACAGGACGGGGCAGGCGGGGACGGGCCGCGTCAGCGGCGGACCGACAGGACCTCGTCGAGCGCCGCCTGCGCACCGGCGGAGCAGAGGGTGCCCAGGCTGCGGCGGTAGGGCGTCGTGAACCGCTCGTCGTCGACGAGGTCCCCGAACACGTCCCGGTTGCGCAGGAACGCGAGGTCGTCCGACCGCTGCTGCGCCGCCGCCGGCATGAGGACGTCGCGGAGCTGGTCGACGACCTCGAACCGCTCGCCGTGCTCGCCGACACCCTCGGCGTACCGGGCCCAGCTGGCGACGACCGCAGCCGCCAGGTCGATGGGGAGGCCCGCCTCCAGGTCGGCGCGCACCACCGGCAGCAGCCACTTCGGGATCCGGTCCGACGACTCGGCGGCCAGCCGCGCGAGCGTGTCGAGGATCGCGGGGTTGCCGAACCGCTCCATGAGCGTCGCCTTGTACTGGTCGAGGTCGATGCCCGGCACGGGGTCGAGCGTGGGCGTCGCCTCCTCGTCCATGTAGCGCTCGAGGAGCCGGGCGATCAGCGGGTCGGTCGCGGCCTCGTGGGCGTACGTGTGCCCGGACAGGAGGCCGAAGTACGCCATGGCCTGGTGCGAGGCGTTGAGCAGGCGGAGCTTCATGAGCTCGTAGGGCACGACGTCCTCGACGACCTGCACGCCAGCCGTCTCGTACAGCGGACGGCGCAGGGTGAACCGGTCCTCGAGCACCCACTGCTCGAAGGGCTCCGCGACGACGGGCCAGGCGTCGTCGATGCCGAACTCGTCCCGGACCATCGCACGGTCGGCATCCGTGGTCACCGGGGTGATCCGGTCGACCATGGAGTTCGGGAACGACACGTGCCGCTCGATCCACGCGCCGAGCTCCGGGTCCTTCGCGGTGGCGAACGCGACGATGGTCTGCCGGGCGGTGTCGCCGTTGCCCTGGATGTTGTCGCACGACATCACGGTGAACGGCGGGATGCCCCCGTCGTGGCGGCGGCGCAGGGCCTCGGTGATGAACCCGAACATCGTCGTCGGCGTCGCCCCGGGCGTCAGGTCCGCGGCGATCGCCGGGGCGTCGAGGACGAACTGCCCCGTGACGTGATCGATGTTGTAACCGCCCTCGGTGACGGTCAGGGACACGATGCGCGTGGTGGGCGCGGCCATCAGGGCGAGCACGGCCTCCGGGTCGTCCGGGGCGTACAGGAAGTCCGCGACGGAGCCGATGACACGAGGCTCCAGGGTCCCGTCGGGGTGCTTGAGCACGAGCGTGTACAGGTGGTCCTGAGAGTCGAGCGCGTCGCGCATCTCGGCATCGCGCGGCATGACCCCGACGCCGGTGATCCCCCAGCACAGCTCTCCCCCGGCGTTCATGAGCCGGTCGACGTACATCGCCTGGTGCGCCCGGTGGAAGTTGCCGAGGCCGAAGTGGACGATGCCGGTCGTGACGGCGCTCCGGTCGTAGGTGGGCACGGCGACGCCGGTGAGCGTGTCGAGGGTGGCGTTGCTGAGCGTGGTCATGTGGGGTCCTCCCGTGGCGCGCTCCGTCGCACGCCCCTCCCGTCACTGTACGACCGGTGGTGGCGTCTGCGGGAGTGGTGGCACGGGTCGGGCCGACTCGGACGTGCGCGCATGGACGACGACTGCGCTGTCGTCTGGCGGCGCCCTCGTCGTCCGCGCGCGCACCCGCCCGGTCGTCGTCCGTGCGCGCACCCGCCAGGTCGTCGTCCGTGCGCGCACCCGCCCGGTCGTCGTCCGCGCGCGCACCCGCCCGGTCGTCGTCCGCGCGCGCACCCGCCAGGTCGTCGCACCTCAGGCTCCCGCACGCGCCGCACACCGCTGGCGGAGGAGCGCGGCGAACCGTGCGTGCCTCGCGGCGGCGTACGCCTCGAGCCGCTCGGCCGTGCCGACCCAGGGACCGTCCGAGAGCACCGGGCCGTCGACGACCGCGCGCAGGGCACCGGCCAACGCCTCGGCGTCGCCCGGCGGCACCTCGACCAGCTGAGGACCGACGAGCGGTCGGAGTTCCGCGAGTGCCGGGCTCGACGCCGTGATGACGGTCCGCCCGCACGCGAGCCCCTGCCACACCTTGTTCGGGATCACGGACCGGGCCTTGTCCGACGTGCCGAACACCCCGAGGACGACGTCGTGGTGGGCGATGACGGTGGCGAGCTCCTCTGCCGGCACGGGTTCGAGCAGGGTCGCGTCGACCCGGTCGCCCTCGTCGTGGAGCTGTGCGCGGATCCGCTCGAGGACGGAGGCGTACGACACGAACGTCGCGCGGATGGGGCGACCGACCTCGCCGAGCGCCGACACGATGACCGGGACGCCGTGCAGCGGGACGTCGTGGCCGTAGAACAGCACGCGGAGCGGCCCGGACGCAGCGGCCGCGCGACCCGAGGGCAACGTGCCGGCCTCAGCGGCAGCGCCGGCGCCCGCGCCGGCAGCAACGCCGGCAGCAACGCCGGCAGCAACGCCGGCAGCAGCGCCAGCAGCAGCGCCGGCAGCAGCGCCGGCAGCAGCGCCGGCAGCAACGTCGGCAGCAGCGCCGGTGCGCGACACCGCCGTGGCGCCAGCCTCCGCAGGCTGGACCGCCGGCGGGACCGCCCACGCCGGCGCCCCGACCGGGAGGCTCAGCACGGCCGTCCGCGCCGGCACCCGTTCCCGGAGCGCCGCGGCCCGCACCTCGGTGTCGATGAGCAGCACGTCGGCGGAGCGTTCGGCCAGGCGATCGACGACCCGGCAGCGGAGGGCGCGGAGTGACCGCGGGGCGGCCAGTCCGTGGTCGTCGATGTCCGTCTCGTACTGCCCGACGAACCGATCGACGACGACGACCCCGCCGCGGAGCCGCGCGACGAGTGCGACGAGCGGCGCGACGACGAGCGACATCTCGGCGAGGAGGTGGACGTCGTACCCACGGAGCCCGAGCACCGTGCGGGCGTCGCGGGTCATCCGTCCGATGACGCTCCCGCCCCGGTGGCGCCGGACGACGTCCACCGCGAACCCCGCCGCACGCAGGTGGTGGCGCACGCGGGCGTTCCGCGGGTAGGCGGGGTCGTCGACGCGGACGTGTGCGACGCGGAGGACCGATGTGGCTCGCCGGACGCGCCGTCGCCGCCGCCGATCGAGCACGACGACGGCGACGACCTGCACGGCGAGCACCGCGGCCTCGGCGGAGAGCACCCCGAGCATCGCTCCGCGCGCACCGTCGACGCGGGCGAGGACGAGCACCCCGGGCACCCCGACCAGGCATCCGGCGGCGGCGCTCAGGGTGATCGCGGGGACCCCGCGGAGCGCCACGAGCACCAGGCCACCGGTGGCCCGCGAGGTCGTGACGACGACGACGAGCAGGCCGCTCAGCACGGCGAGGTCGGGCGCCACGGTGGCGACGCCGGCGAAGAACGCGCGCGAGACCGCGGGGACCACGACGACGAACCCGGCGCCGACGAGGACCCCGACGCCGACGTTCCCCCAGAGCGCGACCCAGGCCCGTCGGATCCGCCGGTCCGGATCGGCGGGGCCACCCACCCACCCCTGGAGTGCGGTCGGCAGGGCCTTGAGCGCGGTGAGCGCCCATCGCTGGAGCCGGTCCGCGGCGGCGAACACCGCGACGGCCCCGGGCGCACTGACGCCGGCGAGCGTGATCGGGACGCTGATGTAGGTCGCGCTGAGCACGCGTCCGAGGAGCGGTTGCAGCTGGATCCGGACGGCGCGCACGACGAGCCGCGGGGTGAGCTGTCGCAGGGTCGCCGGTCCGATGCCGAGCAGCGTCGTCCCGAGCACGACCGGCACGAGTCCGCCGACGACCAGGGCGAGGGGGAACACCCACAGCGGCGCACCGGCAGCGAGGGCGACCGCGGCGACGACGACGGGCAGCGTGCGGGGCAGTGTGTCCGCCCAGAGGATCGGCCCCGGCCGCCCGAGGCCGATCCAGCACCAGACGACGTTGACCGAACCGAGTGCCCCCGCGGTGCCGATCCAGCCGACGAGCGCGGGAGCACCGACGGGTACCAGGTGCGCGACGACCCAGACACCCGCGGTCACCGGCAGCAGGACGAGCACCTGGGTCACGAGTGCGAGCCCGACCGAGCGACGGAGGTTGCCGAGCGACTGACGGGCGGACCGCTGCGGTCCGCTGATCCCCCAACCGAGCTCGACGACGACCGCCGCGGCCGCCCCGATCGACTGCCCGAGCGCGACGTCGCGCCACCCCTCCGCACCGAACCGCGCGGCGATCGCGGGGACCGCGACGAGTGGTGCGAGCCCGCCGACGACGGGGAGCACCGCGAACCCGACGAGCCGCCGGATCGCCATGACTCGTCTGCTGTCGGTCGGGAGGAACGGGGCCACCCGCCGACGCTAGGTCGCCGCCGTCACGCTCCGGTCCGCGGCCGACGGCCTCCCGCCGGTCGTCGGGGATGCGTCCCGCCCGGGTTCACCCGTTCGGTCACCCGGACGCACCGAGCCGCGTCATCACGGCGAGGGCGCGGGTACGACGAGGACCGTGCCCCCGCCCACCCGCGCTCGCGCCGCCTCCCGGCCCGGTGTCACCAGACGAGCACGAACCGTCCACGGACGCCCCCGGCCTCCATGCGCCGGTGGGCGTCGCGGGCGGACTCCGGGTCCGCGGCGGGCAGGACCTCGGCGACGCGCAGGGTGAGCAGGCCGTCCTCGACGTCCTGCCGGAGCCGGTCGAGCTTGTGTCCGGAGTGGTACTCGTCGAACACCATGACGCGCTCGAACCGGATGCCCCGTTCGCCGTTGCCCGGCCAGCCGCGCACGGCGACGAAGACGCCCCCGTCGCGGATCGCGGGGACGACCTGCTCGTGCAAGAGCGCGGTGTCCGCGAGACCGTCGACCCCGTCGGGCACGATCGCCCGGATCCGGTCGACCACCCCGTCCCCGCGTTCGACGACGTGGTCGGGACCGAGCGACTCGACGAGCGCACGGTCCTTCTCGGCGGCGTCGGCGATCACGACGAGTCCGGCCTGCTTCGCGAGCGGCACGAGGTACGTGCCGAGGGTCCCGGCGGCTCCGGTCACCATCAGGGTCTGGCCGGGCTCGAGGTGCATGAGCTCGAGGATCCGCACGGCCGTCAGCCCGTTCATCGGGAGCGTGCTGGCCTGCTCGAAGCCGACACCCGCGGGGATCCGGGCGATCGAGTCCGGCGCGGCGACGAGGTGCTCGACGTACGCTCCCCCGTGCTCGCGCAGCGGCAGCGCGATCGCCATGACCTCGTCACCCGTCTGCCACTGGTCGACGCCCTCGCCCACCTCGTCCACGATGCCGGCCGCGTCCATGCCGGGCACGTAGGGGGGCTGCGCACCGCCGAGGTCGCGTCCGCCACCACGAACGCCGGCGTCGGTCGGGTTGACGGCGAACGCCCGCACCCCGATCCGGACCTCGCCCGGGCCGGCGTGCGGCTCCGGGACCTCGTGGACGGCGAGGGCCTCGGGCCCTCCGAACTCCTGCACTCCGATGACTCGCATGCCCCAGGTCTACCGCGGCCACGGTCCTCCACACCCAGCGGCGGCCCGACCGGACGTCGAGGGCGCGGCTGCGAGGATGACGGGGACCGATCCCACGACGAACGGAGACCACATGTCCCTGCCACCGCTCCCCGACGACGCCGTCGCGATGCTCCAGCAGCCGAACCCCGCCGTCATCGCCACCCTGCGGTCGGACGGCACGCCCGTCACCGCGGCCACCTGGTACCTGTGGCAGGACGGCCGGGTCCTCGTGAGCATGGACGACAGCCGTGTGCGCCTCAAGCACCTGCGGCGTGACCAGCGCGTCAGCCTGACGGTCCTCGCCGAGGGCGACTGGTACACCCACGTCACCCTGATCGGCCGGGTGGTCGAGTTGTACGCCGACGAGGGCCTCCGGGACATCGACCGCATCTCGACCCACTACACGGGCGGCGCCTACCCGGACCAGGTCCGTCCGCGCACCACGGGCGTCATCGAGATCGACCGGTGGACGGGCTGGGGCGCGATGAAGGACAACGACCAGCCGACGACCTGACGGACATCGCTCAGCCGAGTCCCGCGAGACCCGTGCGGTCCGGGATCGTGAACCGCAGGTCGGGCAGCCAGGCCGCCGGGTCCTTCCAGCGCGGTGCCATCGGGAGCCGTCCGAGCCGCTTCCGGATCGCCGAGGCCGATGCCGGCTCGGGCAGCACCCGTCGCGGCCCCTCGACGGCGAGCGCCCCGAACCACCAGTGCCGCCAGGTGCCCTCGACGGACTCCGGGTCGAGCACGACGTAGTAGTCCGGCATGACGCGGTGGCCCGCGGCGAAGGCGGCGAGCGCCGTCTCGACCTCGAGCTCGAGCGTGCCGAGCGTGCTGCGGTCGTCGAAGAACTCGACCCACGCGGCGGCGACGTGCGCCAGGGGGTCGGCGTCGTGGACGACGTACGTCCCGTTCGATGCGCTGATCCGCGCGGTGCCATCGGCGTCCGCCTCGCCGAGTCGGAGGGCGTCGACCCCGCGGAGTGCGCCGAGTTCGCCGAGGAGGCCCGTGGCACCGGCACCGACGAGCGCGATGATCGTTGCGGTCTGGACGGCCATGCCCCACTCTACGTCCACACGTCCCACGCGGCGGCCGTGCGCGGAGCCGGGCCGCCGGACCGGTTGCCGCCCAGGACCTGACGGCGAACGAGAGCCGCTGCGCGAAGCACCCGGGCCAGGTCCCGCATCGAACGGACGAGAACCGACATTCTGCCCCTCATCCGAGGTACGGTTGGCGCTACCAGACGGAAGTCGGGAACTGCGTCAGGGCAGTCCCGGCATCGTCACGACCGCGCATGACGACAGGGATGATGGGCATGAGCTCGTACGAGTCCGAACCGGGCGTCGCACCGGTCCGCATCACGACGTTCAAGCGGCAGCGCAAGCTGTGGCGCCGCGGGTACGCGCTCGAGACAGGGCACGACGATCGCTACGAGGACTTCTTCCGCGACTCGTCCGCGTTCCGTCGACGGGACTGATCGACGTGGACGGCTGGCCGGACACCCACCGGCTCGGGCGGGCAGCGTCGCTCCCCGTGGACGCGCCGCAGCGCACGATGACGCCGTGCTTCGCCGCGAGCGGGCAGTGGATGCTCCGGACCCATGCGATCCCCCGACAAGCGGTCGCTGGGCTCCTCGGGTACTCCGAGGTGCAGAGTGGGTTCGACGAGATCGTGTCGATGCAACCCGAGGTCGGGCTGCTCTGTGCCGGCGTCCGGAACGCCGCGCGCACGATCGCAGGAGCCGACGAGACCTAGGACGCCCATGACGACCGAGACCACCGCCCCGACGAACGACGCGGTCCTGGTCGCCGGCGCCGGCGGCGTCGTCGGTCGCAGTGTCGTCGAGCACTTCGCCCGCACCGGTGTGACGACGCGGGGCATCAGCCGCCGGGCGCCGCAGGGTGTGTCCGGTTGGACCCACCTGCCGGTGGACCTGCTCGACGCCGACGCCGCCGTCGAGGGGCTGCGCCCGGCGTCCGACACGACGCGCCTCGCGTTCGCCGCGTACATCGAGAAGGCGGACCTCGCGGAGCAGATCGGCCCGAACGTGGCACTCCTCGAGCACACCCTCGACGCACTCGACCGGCTCGGCGCTCCGCTCCGGCACGTGACGCTCTACCAGGGCATGAAGTACTACGGCGCCCACCTCGGCCGGTTCACGACGCCCGCCAAGGAGGACGACCCGCGTCTCCTCGTGCCCAACTTCTACTACGACCAAGAGGACCTGCTGCGTGAGCGTGCGGCGCAGCGGGGGTTCGCGCTCACGGTGTTCCGGCCCGAGGCCGTGATGGGCTACGCGCAGGGCACGCCGATGAACCTCCTCATGGCGATCGGCACCTACGTCGCGATGACCCGCGAGCTCGGCCTGCCGCTCCGGTTCCCGGGGCAGCGCGAGACGTACGACCGGATCCTGTACCAGATGACGGACGCCGAGCTCCTCGCCCGCGCGACGGACTGGGCCGGTTCGGCGCCGACCGCGGCGGGCGAGGCGTTCAACATCACCAACGGCGACGTCGTGCGGTGGAGTCACCTCTGGAAACGACTCGCGGACCACTTCGGCCTCGAGCTCGGCGAGCCGCAGACGCTCCCCCTGGCGACCGTGATGCCACCGCGCGAGGACCTGTGGAACCGCATGGTGGAGCGGCACGGTCTCGTCCCGACCCCGTACACGGAGCTCGTCGACTGGCGGTTCGGGGACATGATCCTCGGCTCGACGTGGGACAACGTGTCGAACGTGATCAAGCTCCGGCAGGCCGGGTTCGGCGAGTGCCACGACAGCGCCGACCGTCTCGTCGAGCTCCTCGACGACCTCGGTCGTCGGCGGATCCTGCCGGCCGCACCGGGCGTCGAGGTCCAGCCGGTCTGAGCACGATCGGCGCGGACGCCGGGAGGTGCGGATCGGCCTGGTCCCGCGCCTCCCGACGACACGATCCCGGGAGGTCCGGGGCGCGCCGGTCCCGCGCCTCCCGTCCGCCGGTCAGTCGGCGGGCAGGACCCGCGCGAAGTGGTGCGGCGCGGAGAACATCGGGATGATGTCGACGGGTTCGCCCGGGTGCGGTGCCTGGATCACGAGGCCGTTGCCGAGGTAGAGGCCGATGTGGGCCTCGCTGTCGTAGACGACGAGGTCGCCGGGCTGCGCCTCGGACTCGGGGATCGTCGTCGCAGCGGCGTCCTGGGTCGGCACGTAGTGGACGAGCGGGATCCCGACCGACGCGTACGAGACCATGACGAGGCCCGAGCAGTCGATGCCCGCGTGGGTCGCGCCGCCCTCGACGTACGTGTCGCCGAGGTAGGTCAGCGCGGTCTGGATGACCTGCGCACGCTTGCCGCCGGCGCTCAGGGCGTCGACGATCGCGCTCTGCGCGCCGGAGACGGTCGCACCGCCGCTGACGACGACCTCGGTCGGGGCGGGCGCGGCGATGATCGTCGTGCCGTCGTGCTCGATGACGGGGAGCGTGATGTCCCGCGACACGGTGTACTGCTGTGCGCCGGGCGTCGACGAGGTGACGGCCGCGGCGGCGCTGCTCAGCGTGTCCGCGTTGGCGGGGAGCCCGAACGCGATGCACGACGTCATGGCGAGGATCGGGGCGACGATGAGCGAGAGACGCTTCGCGCTCACGGCACGGCGCTCGTGACGGAGGACCGGGGCGGCGACGGCCGGGGCGGTCGCGACGACCGGCAGGGCGCGGGCGGCGGTGACCCGACGGACCGCGGCCAGGCGGGCTGCGGCGTGGTGGGCCTCGGCACGGCGGATCTCGGCCCGGCGGCTCGCCTCGGCGGGGCGGTGCTCGGCGAGGGGCGAGGCGACGACGACGACGCGCTCGGCGACGGTTGCGGTGGGACGGGGACGAACGGCGCTGGTGTCGGCACGTCGGGTGCGGCGGTCCTCGACGGGGAGCGCGTGTCGTCCTGCCATGTGTCCCTTCCTCGTCCCGCCGAGCGCGGGACACGAGAAGATAACGTATTGGTAACCGTCTGACGGTCGCCCTGGCAGCGGGCCGTGCGCGCCTGCGGGTCTCCACAGGTTCGATGCGACCCGTCCGGTGACGCGCGATCTGGGGGATGACCGAACGCCCGGCGCCTCCGTACGGTGACGACATGCCCGTCATCCGTCGATGGAACACCACCGCGAGCGACCGGATCTGGGCGGCGCGCATCGGCCCGGAGAACGCCCGCCGCCTGGCCGGCGTCCGCCTGCCGGCCTACCGCGCCCTCGCCGCGTTCATCGTGCTCCTCGTCGTCGCCGCGGCCGCCGCCGCCCTGGCCCCCGCACCGGTCGGCGTCGTGGTCGCCGCCCTCGCTGTGCTCGCCGGCTCCGCCGTCGTGGGCGTCGGGGTCCGACCGCTGCGCGCGGAGGGACACGCACTCGCGGTGCGCCTCCGGGACCTGGGCCACCGGGTGGACCGCGACGCGCCCCTCAACGACGGCGGCGCGTTCGACCGCTGGACGGCGCGGAACGGACTGCCGCGGGAGCAGCTCGTCACTCCGTGGTGAATGATCGTCGGATGCGCTTCCTGCCGCCCCTGACCGGTCCCCGCATCACGGCCGCCGCGGTCGGGATCGCCGTCGTCGCCCTGATCGCCTGGCTGTGGGGTCCGCAGGTCGCACACGGCGTGGTGCGCACGGGTGTCGCCGGTGCGTTCGTCCTCATCCCCCTCGCGGTGCTGGCCGCGCTCGTGCTCGTGGGACTCCGCGTCGGGCCGTCGCTCCGGGCCGTGCTCGCGGCCGTGCTCGTGCTCGTCTTCGCCGGCTCCGTGGTCGCCTGGGTCCGGCACGCGTACGACGTCGACCGGTTGTACGTCGCCGACGTCCGGACCGTCGACCACCCGGCACCGAGCTTCGCCGAACGCTCCCCGTACGACGTCGCCGCGACCTCGTCGACCAAGAACCTCGGCGACACGACGGGCACGGCGCTGCCGGTCAAGTCGCTCACCGACCAGCGCAGCCACGGACTGTGGGACGCGCTCGTGCAGCGCCGTGGGTTCCTCGCCGGGTACGAGAGCGTCCAGGTCCAGGACATGCCCCTGTTCGGGCAGACCGAGCCCGACCAGGTGAGGACGTGCGACTTCACGCGCACCGCACGGCTCCGCGTCGGAGGGTCCCTGCCGGCCAACTCGCTCACCCGCGCGATCGATGCCGCGACCCCGCCGACCGTCGGTTTCGACCCGACCGACGTCTACGGGTACTGCGACGGCCGGGCCCCCGATGTCGTCGTGCCGTTGACGCAGGTGCACGGGTTCTGGGACACGTCCTACGACTTCTTCGGCGACGCCCTGTACAACGGCCGGACGGGCGAGGTCCGCATCGTGACCCGCGCCACTGACCTCCCCGGCCCCGCGTACCCGCAGTCGCTGGCGAAGCGACAGCGGGTGGCCCTGCGCGCGCTCGGGTCGTTCGGCGACTACTGGTTCCACCGCTCCGGGTACGAGGACACGTCGGACGACTCGGACAACCCCGACTCGTTCAACCCGTCCGAGCTCGGACTGCGCCGCGCGAGCGACGACCACGCCACGTACGTCACCCCGCTCACCCCGCCCGGGTCGTCGTCCTCGGTCGTCGCGCTCTCCGTCGTCGACGCCTCGGTCGGTCACGCCGGCAGCCGGAACCCGATCACGGTCTACGAGTACGAGAAGGGGTCCGCGCGGCAGGCGAACTCGTCGGTGGCCTCGACCATCAAGACCACCTACAGCTACCTGCCCGACTGGGCGAGCGGGCTCAAGATCTTCGAGATCGTGCCCGGAGCGCGGAACCAGTGGGTCGCCTCCATCGGGCAGTCCCAGGGCGTCGTCTACCGCGCGGTCATCGACGCTGCGGGCGCGGCCACGCTGTACGACGCGAACGGCGACGTCGTGACCCGATCGGGCACGGAGTCCGCGGGAACGGACGGCGGGACCGGTGCCTCGGGCTCGAGCGGAGCCTCCGGATCGGCCGGGTCCCCGGACCTGTCGAAGCTGACGCCGCAGCAGCTCCGGGACCTGGCGCAGGCGGCGCTGAACGAGCTCGCCAAGCGGGCGGAGTCGTCGGCCCCGCCGACCACGGCGCCGTCACCGACGCCCGGCGGCTGAGCCGCAGGAACGACGGACGGGAGGCGCTGCGCACGACAGCGGAGTGCCTCCCATCCGTCACACCCCTGGGTGGGGCTGCGGCGGGGCGACCGAGACGGCGTTCGCGGCCGCGACCCCGTCGTCACCGCCGTGGTCGTCGAAGAGGTCGGCGTGCGCGACGGCGTAGGCGCGAGCGCGACGCATCCGCACGACCGCCGCGGGGATGGCGACCGCGGCCCCGACGACCAGGACCCCGAGGTAGACGATGCCGAGCCGCGTCATCCCGTCGAGGGTCAACGACAACTCGTTGCAGGCGATCCCGGCGTACAACAGCGCGAAGTACCCGATCTGCAGCCCGAGGACCGTCGGGACCGTCGAGGCGTACCGCGCCGCAGCCCGTTGGTCCGCCGCCGAGAGGTCGAGGGCCTTCCCACGGAGGACGACCTTGTTGAACTGCCGGAGGCGTGCGAGATCGCGGCCCGCCGCATCCCGCAACCGGCGCTGGAGCGGCACGACCAGGACGACCATCACGATCGCCGGGACCATGAACGTCATCTCCGCCCCGAGGAGTCCCGTCGTCGCGAGGTCGAGACCACGCTCGCGCCCGAGGACCGCATCGACGACGACCCACGCCGACGCGAGGACCACCATGCCAGCGAACACCACCGACACGATCAGGAGCTTCCGACGGATCAGACCGGGGTCCACGGGTTGCCACCGGTAGGGCGACGCCAGTGGGCGCTCGGCGCGCCGGAGGCGGTCACCGAGCGGTCTCGCGACGACGAGCAGCAGCGCGGTCACGAGCGCGACGAGCACGGGCACCCACACGGGTCCGCCCGCGACCACCGTCGCGACGACGAGCAGGCCGACCGCGGCGAGGTCGACCGCGAGCACGACGACGCCCGCCCGACGCAGGTACCGACCAGCGTCGGGCGAGGACCGTCGATCCCAGAACGTGTTCCACGACCCGAGGAGCAGCGGACCGTACACGATGAGGGCGACGCCCGTGCCGGCCGCCACGACGAGACCGTCGGGGCCGCCCCGCAGCTGGATCGCCACGAGCAGTGCTCCGCCGATGCTGAGCACCGTCGACACGAGCACGCTGAGGATGTACGCGAGGATGCGCATGGTCCTGCCTCCCGGCAGCGCCGTCGGGTCGGCGCCGCCGTCGTCATCCTGCTCCGCCACGCGATCGGGTGGAACGACACCTTGACGCATCCTCAGGCTCCGGATCGCTCGTCGCCTCTGCGAATTCATGCTCGTTCCTGTGCCGATCCCCAGGTATCGTGCCGAGCACACCCCCGAACGGGGTGCATCCACGAGAACGGTAGAACCAGTTGCGCAGACATCAGGGGATCAGCAGCTCCACCACCGCCGTCCGACTCGCCGTCGTGGGGGTGACGACCGTCGGCCTCGTGCTCGGGTCGACACTCCTGGGCGCCGGGGTCGCGACCGCGTCGCCCGTCGTCGGGCACCACACCACGACGATCACGCCGGACCACCGTCAGGGCGGGGTCGGCAGTGGCGTCGACCGGGCACTCGCACCACGGACGCAGTTCACGATGGCGCCCGACGGCTCCTCGGGCGCGACCCAGGGTGGCGAGGGCATCCCGAACATCGACTCCGTCAAGAAGACGATCGCGACCTACTACGGCGACCCGGGCACGGGCATCGCCGACAAGACCGACAGCCCCTACATCCGCGAGATGGCCGCCATCGTGCGGCGGGAGAGCGGCCAGCTCCAGCGCCAGTACGACGCCGCCGTGGCCGCGGGCGAGAAGCCGGCCATCGTGCTCGACAGCGACGACACGACGCTGTTCACGTACGACATGGAGGTCGGGGACATGCACTTCACGTTCTCGCCCGCCGAGCAGGACGTCTGGGTGCAGGGCGAGCGGTTCCCCGCGACCCCGTCGATGGTGTCGTTCGTGAACCGGGCGGCGGCGATCGGCTACACGATCTTCGGCGTCACGGGCCGCAACGACGACCAGAAGGCCGCGACCCTCGCCAACCTGTCGAAGGACGGGTACGACGGGTTCACGTCCGACGACTTCTTCACGAAGTGGACCGGCGTCGGTGCCTCGCAGCAGCCCTCGTACGTCACGTGCGTCGCGACGTGCACGACGGTCGAGTTCAAGGCGGGGACGCGCAAGCACATCGAGCAGGACCTCGGCTACACGATCACGCTCAACGTGGGCGACCAGTACTCCGACCTGCAGGGCGGGTACGCCGAGCACACCCTCAAGCTCCCGAACCCCACCTACTTCCTCCCCTCGGCGGACCTGCCGGGGGTCTCGGAGCCCTGGCTGGCACCCCGGACGCACTTCACGATGGCACCCGACGGCTCATCGGGCGCGACGCAGGGCGGCGAGGGCATCCCGAACATCGACTCCGTCAAGAAGACGATCGCGACGTACTACGGCGACCCGGGCACGGGCATCGCGAACAAGTCGGACAGCCCCTACATCCGCGAGGTGCGGTCGATCGTCGCGCGACAGGCGCCGGTCGTGGTGGCGCAGTGCGCGATCGCGAGGGCCCGGCACCGCAACCCGGCGATCGTCCTCGACGCCGACGACACGACCCTGTGGACGTACGACATGGAGGTCGCGGACATGCACTTCACGTTCTCGCCCACCGAGCAGGACGTCTGGGTGCAGGGCCAGCGGTTCCCGGCGACGCCGTCGATGACCTCCCTCGTCGCGGTCGCCCGTGCGGCCGGTTGCACGGTCATCGGGCTGACGGGCCGGAACGAGGGCCAGCAGGCAGCGACGATCGCGAACCTGCGGAAGGTCGGGTACCCCGAGTTCGCCGCGACGCAGCACGGCAACCGGACCTACTACACGAAGTGGACCGGCATCGGTGCCTCGCAGCAGCCGCCGTACGTGCACTGCGCGACCGCGTCCTGCACGACGATCGAGTACAAGTCGCAGACGCGCGCCCACATCGAGTCGGCTGCGGGCGGCCGGTACGACATCGTCAGCAACTGGGGCGACCAGTACAGCGACCTCATCGGCGGCTCGGCCGACCGGTCGGTGAAGCTGCCGAACCCGACGTACTACCTGCCCTGACCTCCGGCGGGTCCCGATGACGGGAGGCGGTGAGCACGACGGCTCGCCGCCTCCCGTTCGTCATGGGTCGGGCCGCGCGCGGAGCGCCAGGAGCGCGCGCTCAGTCGAGGGTGACGACGAGTTTCCGCGCCGAGACACCACGCCGCAGCCGGGCGAGCGCCTCGGGGACAGCAGCGATCCCGTGCCCCACGACCTCGCGCTCCGGAGCGGCGACGTAGCGGCCCGTCGCCAGGGCCCGCGGCAGGAACGCCTCGTAGACGAGCGGACCCACCTGGCTGACCAAGGGCGTTCCACCCCAGATCGCGGAGACGGTGATGCCCTCGCGCCGTGCGGACCGCGCACGGAGTCGCGTCGCCGGGGTGGGGTAGGCCGAAGCGAGGCGCCGACTCCCCGCGGTGGCGCGGACGACGCGGAGGGTGCGGGTGAGCGAGCCCGCGCCGATCGCGATCGTCCCCGCGAGCGGCCGGTCGCCGATCGCGTCGGTGATCCGCCGCTCGGCGTCCGGGTCGTGGTAGTCGAACACCTGCTCGGCGCCGAGTCCGCGCACGAGATCGTGGTTCCGATCGGACGCGGTCCCGAGGACGTCGTACCCGGAGGCCCGCGCGAGCTGGACGGCGTTGCACCCGACGCTCGTCGACGCACCCCACACCAGGACGACTGCTCGACGCGGCTCGGGGTCCAGGGAGGGCCCGGCCAGGCCGAGCTGGTCCGGCTCGTACAGGCCGGCCGCCGCGGTCGTCAGTGCGAGCGGCAGCACCGCGGCGTCCTCGAGCGGCATCGACGCCGGGACCGGGGCACAGTTGCGCTCCTGCAGCAGGACGAATCGTTGGAAGGCGCCCTCGGCAGCGGCGTTCCGGTGTCGCTCCTGCCCCGCGGCGGAACCGAGCACGCGCGCCCCGACCGCGAACCGCCGCACGTCCGGTCCGACGGCGACGACCTCGCCGGCGACGTCCGAGCCGAGTACCGCCGGGTACCGCAGCCACGGCGTCACGAACGGACGCGCGAGGCCGGACATCGCGTCGACCGGGTTCACGGCGACGGCACGCACGCGCACGACGATCTCCCCCGGGCTAGGGGTGGGCATCGGCGCGGGGCCGATCCGCAACCGCCCGACCGGACTCCGCAGCCAGACGGCCTCGTTCTCCACCATGAGTCAGCTCCTCCACTTGACGACACGCAATGTCATCACTCTGCACCATGACACTCCGTGTCGTCAATGGTGTGTCGTCGTGCGATCGGGACCCGCGGGCCCGGGCCCGTCTGCAGCGCCGAGTCCGGGAGGCACGGGTCGGCCGGTCCGACGCCTCCCGTTCGCGGGATGGTCGGGCGACGGACGCGGCTGGCAGGATGAGCACAGGGCATCGCCACGCCGGCCACCGGAGGACCAACCATCCCCCGGAACGCGGAGTCGGGACACCGTCGATGGCCGCAGCCGTCCTGCGCCCCCGGGAGGGGCCGTCGACGCGCACCGCGATGAGGAGGAGACCATGCCCGATCCCGGACTCGGGACGATGAACGTCGCGGCGATCGCGGCCGAGGGAGCGCGGCGGCACCGGTCGAAGGCGGCCGTGATCACGGCCCTCCCGGACGGCGGTACCGAGACCCTGACGTACGCGGACCTGTGGGAACGGGTCCGGGCGATCGCGGGTGCGCTGCGGGCGCAGGGCGTCCGACCCGGCGACCGCGTCGCCGTCATGCTCCCGAACATCACGGAGTTCCCGTGCGTGTACTTCGCGGTCCTCGCCATGGGCGCGGTCGTCGTGCCCGTGCACCTGCTCTTCAAGCGCGACGAGATCACCCACGTGCTCCGTGACTCGGAGGCCCGGGTGCTCGTCGCGTCGGCGTCGATCCTGCCGCAGGCCGGACCGGCGGCCCGCGACGTCGGCGCGTTCGTCGTGGCGGTCGGGGCCGCGTCGGCGGCGGAGGTCGGCGCGGACGTCACGCTGGCCGAGTTCGAGGGCGGTGCGGACCCGATCGACGAGTACGTCGCGGTGAACCCGCTCGAACCGGCGACGGTCCTGTACACGAGCGGCACGACGGGGACGCCGAAGGGTGCCGTCGGCTCGCACTTCGCGCTCATGGAGCAGGTGAACGTGTCGCTCATCGACCTGTTCGACCTGCGACAGGAGGACGTCGTGTTCGGCGGCCTGCCGCTGTTCCACACGTTCGGGCAGACGGTCGTCATGAACACCTCGCTCCGCCGGGGCGCGACGATCGTGCTGCTGCCACGCTTCGATGCGGCGACGGCGCTCGACCTGTGCGTCCGGCACCGCGTGACGGCGTTCGACGGCGTGCCGACGATGTTCATCGCCCTGCTCGAGGCCGCCCGCGACACCACGGAACGGCCACCGCTGCGCTTCTGCATCTCCGGCGGCTCCGCGCTGCCGGAGGCCGTGCTCGAGCGGTTCGAGGCGACGTTCCGCGCACCGATCCAGGAGGGCTACGGCATGACCGAGACCTCGCCTGTCATCGCCGTGAACCCGAAGGGCGTCCCGAGCCGTGCCGGGAGCGTCGGACTGCCCATCTGGGGCGTCGACGTCGTCATCGCGGACGCGGACGTCGAGGACCGCATCGTGCCCGTCGCCCCGGGCGAGACCGGCGAGCTCGTCGTGCGCGGACACAACCTGTTCGCGGGGTACCTCGGTCAGCCCGAGGCCACGGCCGCAGCGATGTGCGACGGATGGCTCCGCACGGGCGACATCGGCACGATGAGCGCTGACGGCTACGTGACGATCGTCGACCGCAAGAAGGACATGATCATCCGGAACGGCTACAACGTGTACCCGTCCGAGGTCGAGTCGGTGCTCCACCGGCACGAGGACGTCACGTCGGCGGCGGTGTTCGGCGTGCACCACGACGTGCACGGACAAGAGGTCCACGCGGCGGTCGTGCTCCGCGACCCGGACGCCGACGTCGCCGCCATCGACGCGTTCATGCGCACGCGCGTGGCCGCGTTCAAGTACCCGCGGGTGTTCCACGTCGTCGACTCCTTGCCGCTCGGGCCGAGCGGCAAGGTGCTCCGGCGCGCGCTGTCGGCGACGTACTCCGCCTGACGGCTACCGCGGGATGACCGCGAACAGGAACCGCTTCCGCACCATGTACCAGCTGAGCAGGATCATCGCGGTGTGGATGAGCGTGCCCTCGAGGACGTTCGACGGGTCGAGGCCGGGGATCGACGCGATGAGCAGCACGAAGAACACCTGCCACACGAACACGTAGAGGCTCGCCTGCCCGAGCGGGATCCACAGCCACCCGATCGCGGCGTTGATCGGCTTCCAGAACACGGTGAGCACCGCGTACGACACGACCGCGAAGAACGCGATGTCGACGAGCCGGCCCCACTGCAGGTCGACGCGCTGGTACGCCGTGTTGTACAGCTCGTCGTACATCCCCGCGGGGAACGGCGTCGGGGTGAACCCGGCCACGTGACCCGCCCAGACGTAGACGAGGAACCCGGCGTACCCGACGACGCCGATCGCCATGAGCAGCTTGCCGACACGGCTCGTCAGCGCGGCGACGATCCGCCGGCGGTAGTACCCGAGCACGAGCCCGTGGGTGAACACCACCTGCCAGGTGAAGAGCGGGAACACGGCCTCGAACTGCGACGGCAGCGGCGACAGGTCGGGGCGCACGGCATCGAGCACGTAGAGCGCCCAGCTGACGATGAGCAGCGCCCACCACGCACGGCGCCGGATGATCCACATGAGCACCGGGATCGCGATGCTGAGCACCACGAAGAGCCCCATGATGTTGAACGGCCACGGGCCCATCTCGAGCAGCAGGAACTGCCGGACGGCGTACCAGGGCGGCGGGTAGTCGAGCAGCCGCATGGCGTTCGGGTAGAGGTCGTAGACGCGGCCTTCCGCGCCGACCCCGCCGGTGCCCGTGCCCCGGTCCGTGAACGTCGTGATCGCCGACGCCTTGAGGAACGGCACGAAGCTCAGCGCGAAGACGACCAGGATCACCCCGAGCGTGACGAGGTACTGCTTCCGGGCGCGCCGCCACGCGTTCACCGCCGAGGCCCACTCGCCGAACCGCGCGACGCCCAGCGGGTAGACCATGCCGAGCACGAGTCCGCTGAGGAACACGAACATCTCGGCGCCCGTGATCGCGCCGATCGCGTGCAGGGTGAGGTACGAGTAGGGCCCGGCGAGCTCGACGTGCGTGATCACGACCGCGAGGATGATGAACCCGCGGAACAGGTCGATCCGGAGGTCGCGCCCGGGCTTGCCGTCGTCGTCGTACCGCCAGGACGGCGCGAGCCGACCGACGAGCCCGGACAGCAGGAACGCCAACGCGAGCACGACCGCGCACGCGACGATCCAGGCCATCTGGTCGCCGCCGGTCTCGAGCTGCTGGTTCGTCGCGGCGCTGCCCTGCTGTGCGGTGACGCGGTCCGTGACGGGCCCGAACACGAATCGTCCGGCGTCCTGCAGATCGGTCCGGAACGACCCGGCGATCCCCCGGACCGCCGTGTCCCGCCAGTCAGCGACCCGGTTGCCCGCCTCGGGTTCCTTGCGGTCGGCCTCGAGCCAGGTGACGCCGCGGACGAGCGGGTGGCTCGGCAACGCGGCGATGACCTGGCGCCACCAGCCCTGCTTGACCGTCAGCTCGGCGGCGCCGCCGAGCGAGTGGACGTCCAGCGCGCCGGTGTCGAGCAGCAGCGGCCGGTGCTCCCCGACCGCGAAGCGCTGGTAGAAGGTGCGGTCCTGGGGCTCGGTGTACCCCCACGACTCGTCGAAGCGCTGGTCGACCTCGCCCGCGACGGGGGCCGCGTTCTGCGAGAGCGACACCGCCCGGCCGGCCGCCGCGGTCGCCTTGCCCTTGCCGAAGAAGAACATGGACAGGCCGACCCAGTCGACGGAGCCGCTCCCCGGCCAGTACGGCGCGTACGGGTCGTCGGCCTCGGTCAGGCGGTCGTCGTGGTTCGTGTCGAGTGCCGCGATGTCCATCGCGTTCGCCGAGGCGAGGCGTCCGGCGGCCTCGCCGAACGGGTACCCGGAGCCGTAGGACGGCGACCAGACCATGCGTGCCTTCGACGTGCCCGCGTGGACGATGCGCGCGAGCTGCCGGAAGGCGCTGACGAACTCGGTCGGCTGCTGCCCCCACCGCACCCACGTGCCGTTCATCTCGGGCGCGAACCGGACGAGCTGCTCCGTGCCGTACTGCTTGCGGACCTGCTCGAGGAGGTCGTCGGCGCGGTGTGCGTCGGCCGCGTCGAGTCGCGCCAGGGACGTCGTCGGCTCGAAGCTCAGCACGAGGACGGCGCCCTGCGCTGCGGCTTGGCGCGCCGCGGTCCGCCACTGCTGGGCCGCCCGGGCGTCGACCGGGTAGTCGACGTCGATGCCGTACATCGACGGCGTCGCGCCGAGTCGGCCAGCGTAGCCGTCCGGAGCGTCGTTCGCCCAGTCGAGGTCCGGGCCGAACCAGGTGCCGGACCCGCGTGGCGTCCCCGAGGCGGTGACGCCCGCGGGCGTCGACCGGGTGGCCGCCGACGCGACCGGTGCGGTCCCCCCGAGCACGAGCACGACGATCGCGATCACCAGTGCGACGGCGCGCGCCGTGCGCTGCTTCATCGTCGACACACGAGCGTCCAGATGTTGCGACCGTGTTCGTGGCGGTAGTCGAGCCGCTCGAGGCTGGCGAGCGCCAACGCCAGGCCGCGACCGCTCTCGTCCTCGACGTCGGCCATGGTGACGGCCGCGAGGTCGATGTCGGCGGGCAGTCCGTTGTCCTGGAACTCGGCGGTGAGGACCTCGTCCGTCGCGTCGAGGTCGAGGGTGTACCGGCGGCCGCCGACCTCGGCGTCGCTGCGCCGCGAGTGCTCGACGATGTTCGCGGCGATCTCGACGATCGCCGTCTCGAACGAGAACCGCGTGGCGATCGCGGCGTCGTCGCCGAGGTCGCTCCACCAGCGGTCGAACGCGTCCTGCAGGGTCTCGATGCTCTCGAGGGTCGCGGGCACGTCGATGTGGACGCGTCGACCATCGGCGGTCGGGGCGGGCTGCTCAGTCACGGAGGGCGTCCTCGACCGTCGCGCGGGGCTGGAGGATCCGGTCCAGGTTCGTCAGGCGGAGCACCATCGACACCTGCTCGGACGGCGCCACGAGCCGGAGGTCGCCGCCCGCCTGTCGCGCGGACTTGAGCAGGGACACGAGCGCGCCGAGCCCGGACGAGTCGACGAACGTCGTGCCGGACAGGTCGACGACGAGCATCTGGTCCCCCGCCTCGAGCCGCTCGGTCGCGACCGCACGGAGCTTGGGTGCCGACGCGACCGTCAGCCGGCCCTTCGGCGTCAGGACGACGCCGCCCTCGACGGGTTCCACGTCCACGGTGATCATGCTGCCTCTTCCTTGTCCCGGAGCGCCTCGGGCCCCGTGTAGCGAACGGCCCGGATGACGATGCTGAAGATCGCGAGGTCGAAGACGACCCATGCCGAGTTGATGAGCGGGGCGATCCCGTGCGCCTGGCCCGATGCGTAGCGGATGGCGACGAGCACGAGCGCGGCGACGAGGCACCCCATGGCGACGAGTTGCGGCCGCACGAGGTCCCACCGGTGGCCCGTGAACTCCTGTTTCGTCTTCGGGGTCACGCGGAACCCGAGCGGCTGCCCGAGGTACACGTTACGGAACGCGGACGTCACCGACTCGATCCACACCGGGAACAGCGCGAGCGAGTACTGCTGCCCGCGCCACGTCGGCCGACCCGCGGCGACCACCCAGAACAGCACCTGGTTGAGGACGAGGAACGGGATGAGCCGGGCGAAGAAGTCGACGCTGTACGCCTGGACCGGGATCACCCCGAACGCCAGGCAGAGCACCGGCGCGGCGATGTACACGACCGCCGCGAACCCGGAGAGGTAGCTCCACATCGTCGAGAAGTACATGAGGCGCTGCGCGAACGACAGGCCGCGCTGCACGAGCGGGTTCTCGCGGAAGAACACCTGCATCGTGCCCTGCGCCCAACGGAGTCGCTGCGTCAGCATCGTCGGCAGGTCCTCGGGGGCCAGCCCGCGTGCGAGGAGCTCGTCGTGGTACGCCGACCGCCAGCCGAGGCCGTGCAGGCGCATCGCGGTCGCCATGTCCTCGGTCACCGAGATCGTGGCCAGTGGCATGATCGCCTGGGCCTCGTCGCCACGGCTGACGTCGAGCGCGCCGACGAGGAGCGAGATCGCCTCGATCGCGACGATCGGCGACGCGTCGCGCTGGCCGAGCAGGTCGAGCGCGGAATCGTCGATGGCGGCGAACGTGTCGGCCTCCACGGACAGCGCGGCGAGCTCCGCCAGGTCCTGACGCATCGCGGCGAGGTCGGCGCCGGCGAACCGGAACGCGATCGCGTCGATGCCGCGCTGGAACCGGTAGGTCACGTCGGCGATGCCGTCGCCGTTCGCGAGCTCGGCGCGCGCGCGGTCGACGATCGCCCCGGCCTCGTCGAGCGCCTGCAGCACGCGCGGCTGGCCCTCGGCCTCCTCCCGTGCCCGCGCGAGCAACCGGCGCGAGGTGCGGATCGCGCGGTGCACGCCCTGTTCGACCTCGTCGACGTACCGGGACACGCCCAACTGCATCAGGGCCTCCCGGCGGAGGATCGCGTTCGACCCGCAGAAGAACGCGGCGTTCCAGCCGTCCTTCGACTGCTGGATCGGTCCGTAGAAGAGCGGCGCCTGGCTGCCGAGCACGTCGGACTCGGGGACGTTCTCGAACCACTGCGGCGTCTGCACGAGCGCCATCCGCGGTTCCTTGAAGTACCCGAGGGTGCGGTCGAGGATGCGCGGGTCGGGCACCTGGTCGGCGTCGAGGATCAGGAGGAACTCCCCCTCGGTCGCCAGCAGCGCGTTGTTGAGGTTGCCGGCCTTGGCGTGCCGCGGCCGGTCGATCCAGTCCGACGACCGGGTGATCACGCCGATGCCCATGGCCTCGGCGGCCTCGCGGATCTCCGGCCGCGCGCCGTCGTCGAGGATCCACGTCGTGTGCGGATGCCGGATCGCCACCGCGGCGAGCGCCGTGCGCATCACGAGCTCGACGGGTTCGTTGTACGTCGTGATGAAGACGTCGACCGTGACGTCCTCGGCGGGTGGGGCCGGTGGTTCGCCGCGTTCGCGGATCCGCCAGGCGCCGAACGCGAACAGGAGCGAGTCGATGACGCTGTAGGTCTCGGCGAGGATGAGCGGCACGGCGATCCACCACGAGTGCCAGTTGACGGAGGCGACCCAGCGCCATCCGACGTAGTCCGCCCCGGCGAGCGCCGCGAGGACGACGACGACCCGGATGGTGACGAGCCGCCGACGCGAGGTCGTGTGCTCGAGGAGCCGCCGGTCCCGGCGGGTCATCTCGAGGGTCACGGGCGGTACTCCGCGACCACGACGGTGACGTCGTCGAGCGGCACCCGCTCGGCGCTGAGTGACCGGATGCGTTCGACGAGGGCGTGGATGTCGGCCGCCTCGCGCGTGTAGCCGGCGAGCTCGTCCGGCCAGACGATCTCGTCGTCCAGCACGTCGAGCACCCCGTCGCTCACGAGGACCAGGCGGTCGCCCGGGTACAGCGTCGTCGACTGCGCGGTGTGTGGCTGCGGCAGGATCCCGATCGGGAGGCCCGTGCCGGTGAGCTGCTCGGCCGTCCCGTCCGCGCGCACGAGGATCGACAGGCCCGCTCCGGCATCGACGTAGGCGAGGCGCCCGGTGTCGAGGTCGATGGTGGCGTGGAAGTAGGTCACGAAGGCGTTCGTGCGCTGGAGGTCGCCGGTCATGGCCCGTTCGATGCGGTCCACGGCTGCGCCGAGCGAGACCTCGTCGGTGATCGAGGGCACGATCGTCCGGGCGGCGGCACGGGTGGCGGCCCCGAGGATCGCCGCCGCGGTGCCCTTGCCCATGACGTCGCCGATCGCGACGTGCACGAGGCGGCCGACGACGCCGTGGTCGTAGTAGTCGCCGCCGACGCCGAGCGACGGGATGCAGACGCCCTCGACGCGGACCTCGTCCGTGACGAGCGGCCGCTCCGGCAGCAGTGCCTGCTGGGTGTCGCGCGCGCGCACGGCTTCGGCCTCGGCGAGGAGTTCCTCCTGGGCCCACGCAGCGAGGTCGGTGAACTCCTGCATCTCGCGGGGGGAGAGCGTCCGGGGCTCCTTGTCGATGAGGCAGAACGACCCGACGACGTTGCCGGAGGCGTCGGTGAGCGGGTGCCCGATGTAGAAGGCGAGTCCGTTCTCGACGAAGGGCCGGATGTCGGCGAACCGGGGGTCGAGGCGCGCGTCGTCCGTCGTGATGACCTCGCCCGTGTCGGTGACGAGCTTGCAGGGGGTGTCCCCCCGGCCGGACTCGGCGTCGTCGAACCCCGCCCGGCCCATGTAGAGCGCGCGGTCCCGGTCGATCACCGTGACCGAGGACATCATCACGCCGAACAGGGCGCGCGCGATCCGGGTGATCCGGTCGAGGCGCGGGTTGCGGTCCGGTTCGGTGAGCCCGAGGCTCTCGACGGCGCGCTGCCGTCGGTCCTCGCGCACGCGGGGCTGGTGGGTCGTCGCGTCGTCGAGGGTCGGTTGGGTCCCCACAGCGCATGCCTCCTGATCACGAGCACACGGAAAACGGTGGCGCGTCCGGGCGGGACCTCCAGGGGGTCCCGGTCGACACGTGCCGCCCGCGTCGGCCGATGGCTTCGGATCCAGCGCGTACCACTCTGTCTACCGCATGATCGGGTGCCGTGCGAGCCGTGCGGGGCGCGCCGGGGTCATCTCGCCCCTGGACTGGGGCAGACCAACCGGGCCGCGCCGCCGCTACCGCACCTCGTCGAGCAGCCGCCCCCGCCCCTCGGCCAGTCGTCCGCCGCGCCGGTACTCCTTGGCCACCATGTCGAGGACCTCCTCGGCCGAGACCTCGTCGGTGCGCTTGTCGAGGGTGATCTCGCCGTGCTGCAGCAGGTTGACGCGGTCGCAGACGTCGAACACCTGCGTGTAGTTGTGCGCGATGAGGATGATCGACACCTCGCCGCGTTCGCGGAGCATCGAGATGAAGTCGAGGATGATGCCACCCTCCTTCGCCCCCATGGCCGCGAGTGGTTCGTCGAGCAGCAGGATCCTCGCGTCGGAGTACACCGATCGCGCGACCGCGATCGCCTGCCGCTGGCCGCCCGACAGGTTCGCGACCTCGTCGTTCACCGACGCGATCCGGATCCCGATGTCGTCGAGGTACCGGCGGGCGTTCTCGCGCATCTCCGAGCGGCGGAGGAAGGGCCCGCGCCGGAGCTCCTTGTTGAGGTAGAGGTTGAGGTACACGGGCAGCGTGTTGACGAGCGCCAGGTCCTGGAACACCGTCTCGATGCCCCGCTCCCGCGCGTCGCCGATGCCGGTGAACGTGACCGGGTCCCCGTTGAGGAACAGCTCGCCCTCCGTCGGCTGGTGGTACCCGGTCAGGATCTTGATGAGCGTCGACTTGCCCGCGCCGTTGTCGCCGATGAGCCCGAGGACCTCGCCCTTGCCGACGTGCAGGTTGATGTCGCGCAGGGCCGTGACGGACCCGAACCGCTTGCTGACGTGCCGTGCCTCGAGGGCCGGTGGCGTGCCTCCCGGCGCGCGGTCGGTCGTGCCCGTACCCGTGGTGGTGGTCATGGCTACTGCTCCTTCGCTCGCTGCCGGAAGCGCGCGAGGTAGATGTTGAGGATCATCGCGAGCAGGATCGCCGCGCCCTCGACGATGACGAACGTGGTGGCGGAGATGCCCTCGATGTTGAAGCCGTCCTGGAGCACGGCCAGGAGCAGCGCACCGAGGAAGGCGCCGACGACGGTGCCGGAGCCGCCGATGAGCGACGTCCCGCCGAGCACCGCGGCCGCGATCGCCATGAACATGAGGTCGTTGCCGCCCGCGTTGGGGTCGAACGACTTGGCGATGTTCGTGCCGTCGAGGATGCCGGCGAGCCCGGCGAACAGCGACGTGAGCATGAACGCCCGGATCTTGACGCGCCGGACCGCGATGCCCGCCTCGGAGGCGCCGACGAGGTTCGCGCCCGTGGCGATCGTGTGCACGCCCGACCGGGTGCTCGTCAGCACGACCTGCATGACGATGACGATGAGCACCGCCCAGATGAGCTCGGACCACTGGTACCCGCCGAACACCGCGACGAGCGCGCCCTTCGTGGGGGCCGGCAGCGGTGTGCTCCCCGCGATGGCGAGGGCCACGCCGTGCAGGCCGTACAGCGTCCCGAGCGTCGCGATGAACGACGGCAGCTTGAGGTACTGGTTCACGACCCCGTTGAACAACCCGATGAGCGTCGCGACGACGAGCGCCAGCAGGAGCGCCGTCCACAGCGGCATCGCGTCGGCGAACGTCACCATGAGGATCGGCGTCAGCGCGAACGTCATGCCCGCGGACAGGTCGATCTCGCCGCAGATGAGCAGGAACACCTCGCCCGCCGCGATGATCGCCGCCGCGCTGAGGAAGTTCGCGATGTTGCCGATGTTCGACCCCGTCAGGAACGCGTGGTTCGTCGCGGCGAAGTAGATGATGAGCGCGACGTCGACGACGAGCACCGAGAACTCGCGGATCCGGAGCACACCCCCGAGCGGCCCGCCGCGGAGGCCGCGGCGAGCCGGTCGGGGTGCGGACGACATGGGTGCCGGGGTGGGCGACTCCGTCTGGAGGCCGATGGCGTCGTCGCTCACGACGTGAGGTACTTCTGAGCGGACGAGCTGCCCTCGAACCGGTTCGTCGACTTGAGGTACGGCTTCACGTTCTTCTTCGTGACGAACTTGAGGCCGGTGTCGGTGAGCGGTGGTGCGACGAGCGTGCCCGACAGCTTGTACAGGTACAGGTACAGGTACAGCGTCGGCAGGAACCCCTGCAGGTACGCGGACTGGTCGATCGTGAAGCTGAGGATGCCGTGGCGGATCGACTTCTCGGTGGAGGCCAGGAGGTCCCACCCGCCGCCCTTGTAGCCCTGCGACGCCAGGTCGTACTTCTTCATGACGTTCGCGACGCCCTGGGTGCTGCCCGCATCGACCGCGAACAGGCCCTTGTAGTCCTTGTTCCCGGTGTAGAACGCGTCGATCGCGCTCTGCTCCTTGCCCTCGTCGGCCCCGGTGGCGATCTGCTTGACCTGGAACCCCTTGTTCGCGGCCTTGAGCGCCGCGATCGCACCGTCCGCTCGCGGCTGGATGTTGAGGGCACCCGGCGTCGCGATGAAGATCGCGATCTTGCTGCCGTTCGGCAGGAGCTTCGCGATGTGCTCGCCGGCGGCCTGCCCCGACGCGTACAGGTCCTGGCCGATGTAGTTGAGCCGCGCGTTCCCGGTGACGTCCGCGTTGTAGGACACGACGGGGATCCCCGCGGCGAGCGCCTTCTTGACGGGCTCGTTGAAGGCGGTCTTGTCGACGAGTGACACGGCGATGCCGTCGACGCCGCCGCTGACCGCGGTGTTGAACGCGCTGACCATCTGCGACACGTTCGAGGTCTCCGAGCCGGTCCACTGGGGCTTCGGCAGGCCGAGCATCGAGGCGGCGTCGGCGAGTCCGTACTGCGTGGCCTGGAAGAACGTGTTCGTGGTCACGTGGTTGATGAACACGAACTTGAACCCGGGCGTCGACGGGAAGTTCCCTGCCTTCCCGGCCGCGCTCGCCATGTCCCCGCCGGAGAACGACAGCAGGCCCGACGCCAACGCGGCGGCACCTGCCAGCCCCGCTCCGCGGACCAGTCCCCTCCGGCTCGGGCCGGGCCCGGCCCCCATCGCCGCAACTGCGTTCGCGACCGCGTCGTCTTCCACGGATACCTCCTCGTATCGGGCTGCGTGCGGCACCGACGACGAGGACGGCGTCGGTGTCCGACGCGTCTCCCCCGCGCTTCGGTGCCACGGATTGGGGCATTCCTAGACCCGGTCTCTCCGGGCGGTCAAGAAAGCTGAGCGAACGTTCCCATCCGCTGGTTCGTGAACAGTGCTCACCCAGGCTTGTCCCCCGAAGGAGGCCCGGTGGCCGGACGACAACGATGTCGGTGCCCGGTCGGGCGCGGTCGCTACGATCACGGGATGGCGGAAGCGAGCGCATCGCAGGCGCGGCGGAAGGACCTGGGACGTCACCAGAACCTCACGTCGCTGCTCCGTCGTGTGCACGCCACGCCCGCCACCAGGAGCGACCTGACCCGGTTCAGCGGCCTCAACCGCTCGACGGTCGCCGGGTTGGTCGGCGAGCTCGTCGACCGCGGGCTCGTGGTCGAGGACGAGGTCCGTGGCGCGGGATCGGTCGGCCGTCCGAGCCCCACGGTCCGGCCCGCCGACCGGGCGGTCGGGATCGCCGTGCACCCCGAGATCGACGCCGTCCGGGTCGCCGCGGTGCTGCTCGGCGGCCGCGTGGTCCGGCGCGTCCGTGTCGACGTCGACCAGCCTCCGACACCGGAACGCGTCGCCACCATCGCCCAGGAGGCCGTGGCCGCCATCCGCGCGGACCTCCCGCCCGGTGCCGTGGTCGTGGGCGCGGGCGTCGCCGTCCCCGGGCTCGTGCGCGTCGCCGACGGGGTCGTCCGCCTGGCGCCGCACCTGGACTGGCACGACGTCCCACTCGCCGCCCAGCTCGCCTCGGCGCTGGACATGCCGGTCCGCGCCGCGAACGAGGCCTCGCTCGGGGCCGCGGCCGAGTGGGTGTTCGGCGCCGGCCGGGGTGCGGACGACCTGCTCTACGTCAACGGCGGGGCGAGCGGCATCGGCGGTGGGATCGTCACGGGCGGCGTGCCGCTGCTCGGCGCGAGCGGCCACGCCGGCGAGATCGGCCACGTGTCGATCCGGACGGACGGGTCGCGGGACAGCGCCGGCCTGGTCGGGACCCTCGAGGCCGCGGTGACCCGGGCTCGGCTCGCCGCGGTGCTCGACGTGCGCGAACCCGACCCCGACACCTTCGAGCGGATGCTCCTCGCCGCGACCGAGGGCGGCAGCAGCCGGTCGAGCGCCGTGGTCGCGGAGGTCGAGCGCCAGATCGACACCCTCGCGATCGCACTCGCGAGCGTCGTGAACGTGCTCGGCTCGGAGCGGATCGTCCTCGGCGGGTTCCTGGCGGCCCTCGCGGCGGCCGACGGTCCGCGCCTCCGCAACGCGTTCGACGCGCACCTGCTCGCGCCGCTCGTCCCCGACGTGCAGATCCGACGGGCGGAGCTCGGCGCGGACATCCTGCTCATCGGCGCGGCGTCGCTGCCGCTCGAGCACGTGCTCACCGAGCTGCCGACGTTGGGCTGAGCCCCTCGACCGACCGCTCCAGCCGCGGGGTCGCGATGCCGAGCGCACGTGCGGTGGCGAGCATGTCCTCCAGCACGGCACGGGGCTCCGCCGCCTGGGGATCGGTGTGTGCTGCCAGGCTCGCCCGTGCGATCGGGAGCAGGCGGGTGGCCCACGCCGCCGATGCGGCCGTCATCCCGGGGAACCGAGCGGGCGTCGTCGCGCCGCGGTGGCGCCCGATGTCGACCCCCCGCGCCGCGAGGACGGGGAGGAGCTCCCGGCTCGTCAGGAACGCCCCGCGAAGCGCGCGGCGATCTCCGATCATGGCCGCCAGGCCGCCGCTCGTCAGCGCTTGGGAGAACATGCCCGCGTCCATGACGAAGTGCGACCACAGCCATCCGCGCATGTCCGGCTCGTCCCGGACCACGAGTCCCGCCTGCTGCAACGTCGTCCGCACCTCGGGTGCCCGTCGATCGCCCGGCGTCCCGCTCGAGCCGAGCACGACCGAACGGAGCAGCGCGCCGTGCAGGACGCCGTCGCCGTCGAATCCCCCGCCTGCGCCGGGGAACCCGAACACCACCTGATCCGCGGGGAGCGGAGCCACCGCGGCGACGGGGTCGTCCCACACGTTGCCCAGGACCAGCACCGTGGCCGCGCCGACCACCGGAGCCAGGGACGCCACGGCTTCCCGCAGACGATGGTGCCCGACACTGAGCACGACGAGATCGAAGCCGTCCCCCGGCTCGACGGACTCGCGCAGCCGGATCGCGAACGTGGTGCGCCGCCGTCGGCCGAGCAGTCCCCGCCTGCCGTCGACGAGATCCGTGCGGACGCGGGCCCCGTACTCGCGAGTCCGGCCCGGGCGGACGAGGAACTCGACATGGTGCCCGGCCTCCTGGAGCACCTGGCCGTGGATCGTCGCGATGACGCCCCGGCCGACCATGAGGATCCGCATCATGCCTCCGATCACTAATGTGGAGACGATCTCCGGTCTGGACGATACGGAGGTCGTCTCCAGTTCGTCAACCGGGAGGGCACATGGCCGAGGAGCGGGCCCTGCGCGCTGACGCGCGCCGGAACCGAGACGCCATCGTCGCGGCCGCGCGATCGGTGTTCGAGCACGACGAACAGATCCGGTTCGACGACTTCGCGGAGCGGGCTGGCGTCGGGGTCGGGACGCTCTACCGCCACTTCCCCACACGGGAGGCACTGGCCGCCGCGGTCTACCAGGACGAGGTGGCGGCGCTGTGCGAGCGTGCCCGGGACGCATCGCGGCCGGCCGGCGAACGGCTCGCCGGGTTCCTCCGCGCGTTCGTGGACCACGTGATCGAGCACGTCGCCCTCGCGCGCGCCTTCGCCGCCCTCGTCAGCCCGGCGACGCAGGCCGAGGGTGGGAGCGAACTCGAGCGCACGGTCGCGGACCTGATGGCCAGCGCGGCCGCTGACGGCACCATCCGCGACGACGTGACCCCGGGCGCGGTGATGATCGCACTCCACGGCATCGGCTCCGCGATCGACCGCCCCGACTGGGCGATGGAGGCCCGCTCCGTCGCGGAACTCGTCATCCGCGGACTGGAGGCCCCCTGACCGAGCGGCGAGACGACGCGCCAGAGGGCCGGCGATCGGTCCGGAGCCGACGCGCCGCGGCGCCCTTGCGGACCCGTCCGTCGTGCAATACGTTGTGACTCACAACAAACCCCTTCAGGAGCGCACCATGGCAACGAAGCCCACCCGCGACGACAAGTTCTCGTTCGGTCTCTGGACCGTCGGGTACAACGGCACCGACCCGTTCGGCGGTCCGACCCGTCCCCCGCTCGACGTCGTCGAGGCCGTCGAGAAGCTCGACGAGCTCGGCGCCTACGGCCTGACGTTCCACGACGACGACCTGTTCGCCTTCGGCTCGACCGACGCCGAGCGCCAGAAGCAGATCGACCGCCTCAAGGGCGCGCTCGAGTCCACCGGCCTCGTCGTGCCGATGGTCACGACGAACCTCTTCAGCGCCCCGGTGTTCAAGGACGGCGGGTTCACCTCGAACGACCGGCAGGTCCGCCGGTTCGCCCTCCGCAAGGTCCTCCGCAACATCGACCTCGCCGCCGAGCTCGGTGCGACGACGTTCGTCATGTGGGGTGGTCGCGAGGGCGCCGAGTACGACACCGCCAAGGACGTCCAGGCGGCGCTCGAGCGCTACCGCGAGGCCGTCAACCTCCTCGCCGACTACGTCACCGACAAGGGCTACGGCATCCGGTTCGCGATCGAGCCGAAGCCGAACGAGCCCCGCGGCGACATCCTCCTGCCCACCCTCGGGCACGCGATCGCGTTCACCGAGACCCTCGAGCGCCCGGAGCTGTTCGGGATCAACCCCGAGGTCGGGCACGAGCAGATGGCCGGCCTCAACTTCACCGCGGGCATCGCGCAGGCGCTCTACCAGGGCAAGCTCTTCCACATCGACCTCAACGGCCAGCGCGGCATCAAGTACGACCAGGACCTCGTGTTCGGGCACGGCGACCTGCAGAACGCGTTCTCGCTCGTCGACCTCCTCGAGCACGGCGCACCGCAGGGTGGCCCGGCGTACGACGGCCCGCGCCACTTCGACTACAAGCCGAGCCGCACCGAGGACTTCGACGGTGTCTGGGACTCCGCCGCCGCGAACATGCGCATGTACCTGCTCCTCAAGGAGCGCGCGCAGGCGTTCCGCGCGGACCCCGAGGTGCAGGCGGCGCTCGAGGCGTCGAAGGTCGCCGAGCTCCGCACCCCGACGCTCAACGAGGGCGAGTCGTACGACGACTTCCTCGCCGACCGCTCGGCCTTCGAGGACTTCGACGCCGACGCGTACTTCGGCGGCAAGGGCTTCGGCTTCGTCAAGCTGCAGCAGCTCACCCTCGAGCACCTCATGGGCGCGCGTGGCTGAGTCGCTCGCCAGCACGACCGACCCCGGTGACGAGGACCTCCTCGTCGCCGGGGTCGACTCGTCCACGCAGTCCTGCAAGGTCGTCATCCGGGAGGCCCGCAGCGGCCGGGTGCTCCGCTCCGGTCGTGCGAGCCACCCGGACGGCACCGAGGTCGACCCCGCCGCATGGTGGGACGCCCTCGGCACGGCGATCACCGACGCCGGCGGGCTCGACGACGTCGCCGCGATCGCCGTCGGCGGGCAGCAGCACGGCATGGTCGTGCTCGACGCCGACGGCCGGGTGATCCGCCCCGCGCTCCTGTGGAACGACACCCGCAGCGCCGGTGCCGCGGCCGACCTCGTCGACGAGCTCGGCCCGGAGCAGTGGGTCGAGCGCACCGGCCTCGTCCCGGTCGCCTCGTTCACGGCGACGAAGCTCCGGTGGCTCCGCGACACCGAACCCGACAACACCGCCCGGGTGGCCGCGGTCGCGCTCCCCCACGACTGGCTGTCCTGGCGCCTCCGCGGCTACGGCCCGGCGGACGAGAGCCCGCTCGGACCGGACCTCGACGCGCTCGCGACCGACGCGTCGGACGCGAGCGGCACCGCCTACTGGGACCCGGCCCGCCGCGCCTACGACGCCGACCTGTTCGAGCGGGCGCTCGGGCGGGTGCTCCGGGAGGCCCGGCCCGGCACCGCGACGGACGGCGGCGACGCGGTGGTCGTCCCCCGCGTCGTCGAGCCGTCCGCCGCCATGGGCACGCTCGACCGGGAGGTCGCACTCCCCGGTGGCGCCGTCGCGCACGCCGGTCTCGTGGTCGGCCCGGGCACCGGGGACAACGCCGGGGCCGCACTCGGCCTCGGCCTCGGGCCGGGCGACGTCGCCGTGTCCCTCGGCACGTCCGGCACCGTGTTCGGCGTCACCACGGCCTCCCTGGCGGACCCGAGCGGGACCGTGGCGGGGTTCGCCGACGCGACGGGGGCGCGCCTCCCGATCGTCACGACGCTCAACGCGGCGCGCGTGCTCGAGGTGATCGGCGGGCTCCTCGGCGCGGACCACGGCGAACTCGGCGCGCTCGCGCTCGAGGCCCCGGCCGGCGCCGGCGGGCTCGTGCTCGTGCCGTACTTCGTCGGTGAGCGCACCCCGAACCGGCCCGACGCCACCGCCTCGCTGCTCGGCATGACCCCGCTGACGACCACGCGGCCGTACCTGGCACGTGCCGCCGTCGAGGGCATGCTGTGCGCCCTCGCCGACGGTCTCGCTGCCGTCGAGGGCACGGGGACCCGCGTGGAGCGCCTGTTCCTCATCGGCGGAGCTGCGCAGAACCCCGCCGTGCGGACGATCGCCGCGCAGGTCTTCGGGCGCGACGTGCTCGTCCCCGACCCCGGCGAGTACGTCGCCGCGGGCGCCGCGCGGCAGGCCGCGTGGGTGCTCGGCGGTGCGCTCCCCGACTGGCCGCTCGCGGCGGACACGATCCCGGCCGATCCTCGGCCGGAGGTGCTCGCCGCGTACCGCAGGAGCCTGTAGATGCCGTTCACGGACCTCCCGCTCGCCGAACTGCGCGCGTATCGTCCGGCGGTGCGTGAGCCGGACGACTTCGACGCGTTCTGGCGGACGACGATCGCGGAAGCGCGGCAGGCAGCGACGACGGCGGGCGTCGAACCCGTGCTGACGCCGGCCAGCACGCCGATCACCGAGCTCGTCGTCGAGGACCTGGTGTTCCCCGGCTTCGCGGCCGAGCCGGTCCGGGCGTGGGTCACCCGTCCACGCCGGCCGCGGGACGAGCGGCTCCCGGTCGTCGTCGAGTACCTCGGCTACAACGGTGGCCGCGGGTTGCCGGGCGAGCGCGTGCAGTGGGCCCTCGCCGGGTACGTCCACGTCGTCATGGACACGCGCGGACAGGGCAGCGGCTGGGGCAACGGCGGTGACACGCCCGACCCGCACGCGTCGAACGGGCAGGTCGCGGGGTGGATGACGAACGGGATCCTCGATCCGCACGAGCACTTCTACCGGCGCGTCCACACGGATGCCCTGCGGCTCGTCGACGCGGTGCGGACGCTCGCGTTCGTCGATCCGGCGCGGGTGGCGGTCACCGGCGGGAGCCAGGGCGGCGGCATCGCGATCGCCGCCGCGGCCCTCGCGGAGTCGCACGGGGACGGCGTCGTCGCGGTCATGCCCGACGTCGCGTTCCTGGCCGACTGGGAGCACGGCGCCGAGGTGGCGGTGAGCGACCCGTACCAGGAGCTCGTGCGCTACCTCGCCGTGCACCGCGACCACGCCGAGGCGGTGTGGACGACGGCGAGCTACCTCGACGGCGTCAACTTCGCCAAGCGGATCACGGCACCGGCGCTGTTCTCCGTGGCGCTCATGGACGAGATCGTGCCGCCCCGCACCACGTTCGCGGCGTTCAACGCGCTCGCGTCGGAGGACGCCGTGATCGAGGTCTACCCGTACAACGGGCACGAGGGCGGCGGCGGGCACCACTGGCCGAAGCAGGCGAGGTTCCTGGCGGCGCACCTCTAGCCCGCTTCGGCCCTGTCTCTTATACACATCTC
>NZ_QKTQ01000012.1:0-68989 GCF_003234875.1 Curtobacterium sp. MCBD17_028
GTATCGTCCTCCGACCCTGCCGAGCTCCTCCGGTCCTCCGCGAGATCGCACTTGTTGCCGTTCTGGCGCGGTCCAGAGTGGCAACAAGTGCGATCTCGCGGAGGACCGGAGGAGCTCGGCAGGGTCGGAGGACGATACTGCTGACGTGCCCTCGACGGCGAGGGCAACGGCGGAAGGACGACGATGACCGACACCAGCACCGACCTCGAGGACATCAGCCTCGGGGGCCCCGACCGGATCCCCGTTCCCGAGGGCGCTTCGCCCGAGATCGCGGAGGCCGTGCGCGCGCTCTACACCGACGGCACGATCGGCAAGAAGGGCGCCTTCTCCCGCGAGTGGGCGACCGACATGGCCGAGGACGTGTACGTCGCGTTTCACCAGGCCCTCGCGCGGAAGGGCGGCACGATGGGCCGCGGTCCGCGCCGCTACTACGTCGAGATCCACCCCGAGCAGCTCCGCGGCTGGGTCGACATCGTCGACCACCCGTGGGTGCGCGCGCTCAGCGAGGCGGTCCTCGGGCCGGAGTACCAGATCGTCGAGCTCGGCTTCGACATCCCGTTCCCGGGTGCGAAGAACCAGCCGTGGCACCGCGACTTCCGGATGCCCGAGGCGACGCGTGAGGACCGGCGCCTGACGTCCCTCGCCTTCAACCTCACGGCCGTGGACACGGTCGACGAGATGGGCCCGTTCGAGATCGCCCTCGGCACGCAGTGGGACCTCTCGCCCGAGTTCGACCACGAGATGTTCCCGCCGGCGTCCTTCGCGCCGCGCTACGCCGAGCGTGCCGTCCGCAAGTACCCGAACATGGGTGACATCGCGGCCCGGTCCGCGCTCACGATCCACCGGGGCACGCAGAACTTCTCGTCGCAGCCGCGTCCGGTGCTCGTGCTCGGCATCGACGCACCCGGCGCGGGGAACGCCGAGCACCACGACATGGCCGTCACGCATGCGTTCCACGAGTCGCTCCCCCAGCGGGTCCGCGACCACCTCGTCTGCCCGGTGGTCGACGAGCTCACGCCCATCGTGCAGAAGCACGACATCGAGGGCCTCATGATGGGCGGCGCCTGACCCCCAGGCCCACCTCCCCCCCACCGAGATCGCAGAAGATGCCGCTCCCCATGGCTTGGAAGCGGCATCTTCTGCGATCTCGCGGAACCGGGGCGGAGGCCCGGCTGCCGCCCGGCGGGCACCGCGCGTCAGACGCCCGAGACGACCCGCCAGGCGACGAGCCGCTCGTCCGCCGTCGTGACCTCGTGCACCGGCCCCGCGATCGTGAGCGTCGCGCGCGGCGTCGCGGAGCCCGGAAGGTCCTGCGCCACGGCCTGCTTCTCGTTCACGATGACGCCGCCCGTGGTCTCCTCGGTGTCGACGGGGGCCGCCGACGCCGCCGCGTGATCGCCGACCCAGACCTCGACGTCGCCCGGCTCGACGACCCGGACCATGCGGCGGTCACTGAAGGCGAACCGCGTCGTCGGCACGTCGAAGGCGACGCGGACGGACTCCCCCGCCTCGAGGTCGACCCGCGCGTAGCCGAGCAGCTGCACCACCGGACGGGTCACGGAACCCTGGACGTCGTGGCCGTACAGCTGCACCACGTGGCCGCTCGCGGTCGCACCGGTGTTCGTCACGGTCACGGCGGCCGTGAACGTGTCCCCGGCGCCGACGGTCCGGTCGACGACGAGGTCCGAGTACGCGACCGTGGTGTACCCGAGCCCGAACCCGAAGGGCCGGAGCGGCGTCGAGTCCGTCGCGGTGACGTCCGACGGCCCGCCGAGCACCGGGTGCAGGTATGAGTACGGCTGCGCGCCCGCGGACCGGGGCAGCGACACGGGCAGACGCCCGGACGGTGCGACCCGACCGGTGATCACGTCGGCGATCGCGAGCCCGCCGCCCTCACCGGGGAAGAACGCCTGCAGCACCGCGCCCGGCTTCGGGCCCGTGCCGTCGAGCGCCCAGCCGATCGCGTACGGCCGACCGGTGAGCAGGACCACGACGACCGGCGTGCCGGTGGCGAGCACGGCCTCCACGAGCTGCCGCTGCACGCCGGGCAGTTCGAGCGACTCGGAGTCGTTGCCCTCGCCCACGGTGCCCCGGCCGAACAGTCCGGCCTGGTCGCCGACGACGACGACCGCGAGCTCGGCGGCGGCCGCCGCGTCGACGGCCTCCGCGAAGCCAGTCGTGTCGTCGCCCTCGACCGCGCAGCCGACGGCGTGCACGATCTCGGTGGCACCGAGGCCCGCCGCGGCGAACGCGCCGGGCAGTGCCTCGAGCACCGTCGGGATCGTGAACCCGAGTGGCAGGTCGGGGTGACCGGCGAGCACGTGGTTCGCGAACGAGTAGCACCCCTGCAGGGCCTCGGCCCGATCCGCGTTCGGACCGATCACGGCGACCCGGGCGGGTGCCGGACGATCGGCGCCGGAGTCGGCCCCGGACCTCCCGATCGGCAGCACGCCGTCGTTGTGGAGGAGCACGATCGACTCCTCGGCGAGCCGCCGGGCGAGCGCCTGGTGGCGCGGCGAGTCCAGGTCGATCGCCGTCGGCGGCTCGTCCTCGTACGCGTCGTCGTCGAGCAGGCCGAGCGACTCCTTCTGCGCGAGCACGCGGAGCACCGCACGGTCGACGTACGCCTCGTCGAACTCGCCCGAGCGGACGCGGTCGACGAGCGGCTGCAGGTAGGCGTCACCGGTAGGCAGCTCGACGTCGATGCCGGCCTCGAGTGCGAGCGCGGCCGCCTCACCCCGGTCGGCCGCGACGCCGTGCATGACTTCGAGGAACGCGACGGCGAAGTAGTCCGCCACGACGACGCCGTCGAACCCGAGGCGCTCCCGGAGCACCCCGGTCAGGTAGTTGCCGTTCGCGGCCATGGGCACGCCGTCGATCTCGGCGTAGGAGTTCATGACGGATCGGACGCCACCGTCGAGGACCGCCATCTCGAACGGGGGCAGGAACACGTCGGCGACCTCGCGCGGCCCGGCGTGCACGGGGGCGTGGTTCCGCCCGGCGCGCGATGCGGAGTAGCCGAGGAAGTGCTTGAGCGTGGCGTGCACGCCGGCGTCCTGCAGCCCCCGCACGTACGCGGTACCGACGGTCCCGACCAGGTACGGGTCCTCACCGATGCACTCGTCGACGCGGCCCCAGCGGGGGTCACGGACGACGTCGAGCACGGGCGCGAGCCCCTGGTGCACGCCGAGTTCGCGCATGGAGTCCCCGATGGCGCGGCCGACCTGTTCGACGAGCTCCGGGTCGAACGCGGCGCCCCAGGCGAGTGGCGTGGGGAACGTCGCGGCGCGCCATGCAGCGAGCCCGGTCAGGCACTCCTCGTGCACGAGCGCGGGGATCCCGAGCCGGGTCTCGCGCTTGAGGCGGCGCTGCTCGCCCCAGAGCCACGCCGCGCGTTCCTCGGCGTCGACCGGTCGCGTGCCGTAGACACGGGTGAAGTGGCCGATGCCGTCGCGGGTGACCTCCGCCAGCGGAGCCGAGGCGTCCTGCCCCGCGGCCATCTCGCCCTGCATCGGCGCGACGACGCCGTTCTGGTCGAGCCAGTAGCCGACGATCTGCGCCGCCTTCTCCTCGAGGGTCATCCGCGCGTGCAGGGCGCGGACCCGGTCGGACACGGTGGGCATGGCGGGCGGCGTCGCCGCGGCGACGACGACGTGGTCGTCGACGTCGGTGGTGGTGGTGGTGGGGATCGCGGTGGTCACGCGTTCCTCGCTTTCGTCGGAGTGGGGCGACCGGTGGTCGGGATGGTGCGCGACGCACGCCGGGAGGCGCTCATCCCTTCACCGCGCCGGTCAGGCCGCCGACGATGCGGCGCTGGAAGATCGTGAAGAACACGAGCGCCGGGATCATCGACATCGTCGTGAACGCGAGCACCTTCGCGGTGTCCACGGAGTACTGGGACGAGAACGCCTGCACACCGAGCGGCAGCGTGTACTGCCCCTCGTTGTTGAGGATGAACAGCGGCAGGATGTAGCTGTTCCAGCTCGCGATGAACGCGAGGATCCCGGTGGTGACGACACCCGGCAGCGACAACGGCACGATCATCCGGAAGAAGAACCCGAGCCGGCTCGCACCGTCGATCGACGCGGCTTCCTCGAGTTCGTCGGGGATCGCCCGGAGGAACGGCACGAGGATGATCACGGTCGTCGGCAGCGCGAACGCGATCTGCGGCAGGATCACCCCGGCCAGGTTGTTCGTCAGGCCGAGGTCCTTGACGAGCAGGTAGAGCGGTGTGATCGCGACCGTGATCGGGAACATCAGCCCCGCGGCGAAGAGCGCGTACAGCGCCCCGCGTCCGGCGAAGTGGTAGCGCGCGAGCACGAAGCTCACCATGAGTCCGAGGACCACGACGCCGACCGTGGTGGCGATCGCCGTGATCGCGGAGTTGCCGAGTTCCTGCCAGAACACCCCGCTCGAGAGCACGCTCGCGTAGTTCCCGAACTGCAGTGGGTCCGGCAGGCCCGCGGGGCTCGTCGTGATCTGCGCGTTCGTCCGGAAGCCGCCCAGGACGATGTAGAGGACCGGGGCGAGGTTCGCCGCGATGAAGACGATCGCGACGACGTAGGTGATCGGGTTGACGTGGGTGTTCGCCGCGCCCGACCGACGCCGACGGGTGCTGCCGGGGCCGGGGATGCCGGACCGGACGCCGCGGGACCGGCCCGAGCGGGCCTCCCGGCCGTCGATGGTGGTGGTCGCCATCAGCCGTTCCTCTCGGTGAGTGCGCCCGCGGTGTCGCGGCGCAGGACGAAGCGCTGGTAGAGGAGCGCGACGATGAGGGAGATCAGGAAGATCACCACGGCGACGGCGTTCCCGTAGCCGTAGTTGCCGGAGTTGCGGCCGTTCCCGACCATGTACGTCGCCATCGTCGAGGTCCCGGCGGTCGAGGCGATGTACTGACCCCAGATGATGTAGACGAGGTCGAACAGCTGGAGCGACCCGATGATCGACAGGAACGCCCAGATGCGGATGGTCGGTCCGAGCAGCGGCAGGGTGATCCGTCGCTGGATCTGCCAGTAGCCGGCACCGTCGATGGCGGCGGCCTCGAACAGTTCCTCGGGGATGCTCTGCAGCCCGGCGAGGAACAGGATCACGGCGAACCCGATGTACTTCCACGAGATGATGAGGAGCAGGGTCCAGATCGCGATCGACGGGTTCGACAGCCAGTCCGCGCGCAGGCCGCCGAGGCCGATGGCCTGCAGGAGGTCGTTCACCGCCCCGTTCGACTGGAGCATGAGGCTCCAGCCGGTGCCGACGATGACCTCGGAGATCACGTACGGCACGAACACGAGCACGCGGACGAGCGTCCGACCGCGGATCTTCTGGTTGAGGAGCAGCGCCAGGAAGATCGCCAGCGGACCCTGGAGGACCAGGGACAGCACCACGATGAACGCGTTGTGGAGCAGGACGGACTGGAACGCGCTGTCGGTGAAGATGACGACGTAGTTGTGCAGTCCGACGAAGTCGGTCGGGGTGCCGTAGCCCGCCCAGCGGAAGAACCCGTAGTAGGCGGCGAGCACGACCGGGAGGATCACGAACCCGACGAAGACGACGACCGCCGGTCCGGCGAGCACGGCGATCTCGGCGCGCTTGCGCCAGTCGGCCGGGGCCCGGGTACCGCGCCGGCCGGCGGGGCGGGAGGCATGTGGTGCGCCCCGCCCCGCCTCCGGTGCACCCGGGGGGCGCTGCGGGTCGGTGACCCGACCCGCAGCGATGGAGGTGTTCGCGGACACGGGATCAGCCCTTGGCCGCGGCCTGGCTGGTCGTCTTGACGATGTCCGCCGGGCTGCCCTTGCCGGCGAGCAGGTCGACGACGCTCGTGTTCAGCGCGTTGCCGACGTTCTGGCCGTAGAGGGTGTCGAGGTACTGCGAGACGTACGGCGCCTTCTGGTACGCGGCGAGGACGTCCTTGAGGTACGGCTCGGTGACGACGGACTGCGCGTTCTCGTTCACCGGGATGGTGTCGAACGCCTTGTAGTACGCCTCCTGCCTCGACTTCGTCACGATGTAGTTGAGGAACTGGGTGCAGGGCACCTTCGGCGCCTTGGCGGAGCACGAGTAGCCGTCGAGGCCACCCATCATCGCGCCGGCCTTGCCCGAGCCGCCGGAGATCGACGGGAACGGGAAGAACCCGAGGTCGGGCAGCGGCTTGGCGTTCGGGGTGAGCGAGGAGATTACGCCCGGGTCCCAGGAGCCCATGAGCTCCATGGCCGCCTTGTGGTTCGCGACGAGACCGGCGGAGCTGCCGGCGCCCTGCTGCGCCGCCGTGGTGAGGAATCCGTTGTTGAACGGCTTCGTGTCGTTGAACGCCTTGACGTCCTGGCCGGCCTTCGTCCAGCAGCTGCTGTCGAACTTCAGGTTGGACGCGGTCTTGTTCAGCGTGGCCTGGCTGCACTCCCGGAGCGCGAAGTTGTAGTACCAGTGCGCGGCGGGCCAGGCGTCCTTGGCGCCGACGGCGACCGGTGCGACGCCCGACTTCTTGAGCTTGGCGATGTCCGCGTTCAGTTCGGTCATGGTCTTCGGGGTGCTCGTGATCCCGGCGGCCTTGAACAGGTCCTGGCTGTACCAGATGCCCTCGGGCAGGACGTCGATCGGCATGGCGTAGGTCTTGCCGCCCTGCTCGTAGCCGGCGAACGTGCCCTTGTTGATCGCGGCCTTCGAGGCCTTGTCGATCGAGCCGGAGATGTCCATGACCTGGCCTGCGTCGACCATGGCCTTCATCTTGCCGCCGCCCCGCTGCAGGAAGATGTCGGGGGCGTCGCCGGAGTTGAGTGCCGTCTGGAGCTTGCCGTCGAGGTCCTCGTTCTGGATCGCCTGGACCTTGATGGTGACGTTCGGGTGGGCGGCCTCGAAGTCCTTGACGGTGTCCGCCCAGAACGCCTTGCCCGGGCCGGTGGTCGAGTTGTGCCAGAAGGTCATGGTGACCTTGCCGTTCCCCGACGCGTTGTCCGAACCGCCGCTCGAACAGCCCGTGGCGAGCAGTGCGGTGCCCGCGGCCAGCGCGATGGCCGTCGCGAGCTTGATCTTCCTCGTCATTGTGGAAACCCCTCGGTAGTCGTCGTTGACATGCGGCTTCGAGTGCCGCAGACGAGAGCGTGGCAGGCGTGGCTGGCGTTGTCAATCGATATCGATAACGATTTCGCCGGGCGCGGCGACGACTCGTGTCGCACGATCCGGGCGGTACGGTGAGCACGTGGAGACCGTCGCAGAGTCCGCTCCCCCGCCCGGGCGCGCCACCATCAGCGACGTCGCGCGCGCGGCCGGGGTGTCCGTGCCGACGGTCTCGAAGGTCATCAACGGGCGCGACGGGGTGGCACCCGCGACGTCGAAGCGCGTGCTCGAGGTGATCGAGTCCCTCGGCTACGAGAGCTCCCTCGTCGCCCGGAGCCTCCGTCGGAGCCGCACCGACGTGATCGGCATCCTCGTCACCGAGTTCGAGCCGTTCTCCACCGAGCTGCTCAAGGGCATCTCGTCCGCGGCGACCGGCACGGGGTACGAGCTCCTCGCGTACGCCGGACTCGTGTCGGGCGAGACCCGGCCGGGCTGGGAGCGCCGGTCGCTGTCGCGACTCGCCGGGACCCTCATCGACGGCGCGATCGTCGTCACGCCCACGACGCTCATGTCGTCGACGTCGGTGCCGGTCGTGTCGATCGACCCGCACACCGGTCCCGAGGGCCACGCGGCGATCGACTCCGACAACGTCGGCGGTGCGCGGGCAGCGACCGAGCACCTCATCGGCCTCGGACACCGCCGCATCGCGCACATCCGCGGCCGCGAGGACCTGGCGTCCGCCGAGCTCCGCGAGACCGGCTACCGGGAGTCCCTCGCCGCGGCCGGCATCCCGTTCGACCCGGAGCTCGTGCGCGTCGGCGGGTACCAGACCGCGCTCTCCGCCGAGGTCGCCCGTGCGCTCCTCGCCCGTCCGGACCGTCCCACCGCGGTGTTCGCGGCGAACGACATCTCGGCGCTCGGGGTGCTCGAGGTCGCGCACGAGCTCGGTCTCCGCGTGCCCGAGGACCTGTCGGTCGTCGGCTTCGACGACGTCCCCCTCGCCGCGAACGCCACCCCGCCGCTGACGACCGTCGCACAGCCGCTGCACGACCTCGGCGCCGAGGCCGTGCACATGCTCCTCAACCTGCTCCGCGGACAGGACGTCCCGCAGCACGTCCAGCTCCCGGCGACGCTCGTGGTCCGCGCGAGCACCGGGCCGGCCCCCACGCGCTGAGGCGGGCGGGAGGTCAGTCCCGCCCGGCCGCGCAGGTCACCGTGGCGGCGCTCTGCCCCGACACGGACCCGGGTAGTTGCGCTGTCGTGGCCGGCGCGCTCGGGGTGGACGCGCCCGACGAGGGCGCCGTTGCCGGCTTGGACGGGCCTCCCGCAGCGTGCGACGGCGGAGCGGTCGGGGCGGCCGCCTTCGGCGGGTTCGGGTCGACCACGGCCGAGCGACCGAGGCTGCCGGCCGAGAGCGCGATCGGGTCGTCGTGACGGAGCGCGGCGTTCAGGATCCCCGCCGGGTCCGTCGCGACGTCGACCCGGTTCGGGTCCTCGGGGTCGTCGACCACGGGGTACTGCACGAACACCATGTTCGACAGGCCGACCGTCGTGACGGCCAGCGCGAGGCGCGCGAGGGTCCGCGGATCCGTCAGGGTGTCCGAGAGCGTCATGCTGCGGAACGCGGTGTCGGCCAGGCGGAGCACCTTCGCGGGGTTCGTCAGCGTCCCGGCCGAGACGACCTGGCGCGCGAGGGCGGACATGAACGTCTGCTGGTTGCTGATGCGCGCGAGGTCACTGCCGTCGCCGACGCCGTCCCGCGAGCGGAGGAACGCGGCGGCCTGGGCGCCCGACAGCGAGCGGGTACCCGCGGGCAGGTCGATCGCCGGGGAGACGTTGTGGTCGTGGATCGGCGTGGCGAGGCAGACCTGGACCCCGCCGACCGCGTCCGCCATCCGCACGACGCCGTCGAACGTGACCATGCCGGCGTAGGAGATCGGAACGCCGGTCAGCTGGCTGATGGTCCCCGCGACGCAGGCGAGGCCGTGGCGCTCCCCACCGCGCGAGAGCGCCGTGTTGAGCATCGCCCTCGAGGAGGCCGGTGTGACCGAGCCGTCGTCGTTCGTGCACGCCGGGATGGGCACCATGAGGTCGCGGGGGAAGCTGACGACGGCCATGTGCGTGTGGTCCTGCGAGATGTGGACCAGGATCGTCGTGTCGTTGTGCCCGACCCCGGAACTCGCGGCCTGGTTCGCCGCGCCGGTGAACCCCGCGCCCTGCCCGGTCCGGGTGTCGGTGGCGACGAGCAGCATGTTGACCTCACCCGACTGCGCGGAGAGCGTCGGGACGGCCTCGTGCCTCACGCCCGGCAACGCCAGCGTCACCGCGGGCTTGGCGCCCTGCAGGACCTGCCAGGTCGCGATCGCCGCGACGGAACCGGAACTCACGACCGCGACCGCGACGACGGCGGCGAGGATTCGGAGGACGGCGGCGACCCGGCTCGAGCGGCGGAGCCGTCCGTGCCGTGCGATGCCGCCGTTCACCGCCGCACGTTCGCGCGCCATTCGTCCCCCTCGGAGTTCGGTGCCGTCCCAGGATCATCCCGGAAGTGGGTGCGAACCGCGTGCTGGCCGCGCCGCGACCCTGAATCGGCACTCAGGTTCGCCGCGTCCGGCCCCACCGCCGCGCGCGGGATCCGGCGCGGCCGGACGCCGCGGCCCACGGGATCCGGCGCGACCGGACGCCGTCGCACGCCGTCCGTGTTATGTTCTCGCCCACAACAAACCTGACGACGATGTCCGGAAGGCGCCCGACATGCACGAGACCCTCCCCCCGCCCGGCCCGGCCGCACGGCTCGGCGAGGCCGTCCTCGCCGTCGTCGACGCCGCCGGCACCCCGCAGCCCGCCGTCCCGATCACCGTCGAGCAGACCCGCCACGCCTTCGTGTTCGGCAACATCGGCTTCGACTTCATCGGCCTGGCGAACGGTGAGCCCGACGACGTCGGGACCGAGGCGCTGGCGCAGCGGTACGCCGAGGTGTTCAACACGGCGACCCTCCCCTTCTACTGGGGACGGTTCGAACCGGAGCGGGGCGCGCCCGACACCACGCGCCTCCGGGCCGCGGCGCGGTGGTTCCGCGACCGTGGGATCGCGCTCAAGGGCCATCCGCTCGTCTGGCACACGGTGCAGCCGGACTGGCTGCTCGGCCTGCCGCTCGACGAGGTGGAGCGACTGCAGCGTGCGCGCATCCGGCGTGAGGTCGCCGACTTCGCCGGGCTCGTCGACACCTGGGACGCGATCAACGAGGTCGTCATCATGCCCGTGTTCGACAACGGCGACAACGCCATCACACCCCTCGCCCGCGCCCGGGGCCGCGTGCCGATGATCCGGATGGCGTTCGAGGAGGCCCGTGCGACGAACCCGGAGGCACGGCTCCTGCTCAACGACTTCGACCTGTCGAGCGACTACGAACACCTCGTCGAGGAGGTCCTCGATGCGGGGATCACGCTCGACGCCCTCGGTCTGCAGACGCACATGCACCAGGGCTACTGGGGCGAGGACACGATGCTCGCGACGGTCGACCGGTTCGCGCGGTTCGGCCTCCCGATCCACATGACCGAGTCCTCGCTCGTGTCCGGCGAACTCATGCCCGCGGAGATCGAGGACCTCAACGACCACCAGGTGCCGTCATGGCCGTCGACGCCCGAGGGCGAGGCGCGGCAGGCCGACGAGATCGAGCGGCACTACCGGAGCCTCGTGGGGCACGAGGCCGTCGAGGCCATCACGTACTGGGGCATCACCGATGCGGGCGCGTGGCTCGGCGCGCCGATCGGACTCGTCCGGGCGGACGGCTCCCCCAAGCCCTCCTACGACGCGCTGCGCCGCCTCGTCCGCGACGCGTGGTGGCTCGGACCGACCGAACTCGTCACCGACGGGCGCGGCGAGGTCCGTGTGAGCGGCTTCCGCGGCGACTACGCGGCACGGCTCGCCGGCACGACGACGCCCTTCACGCTCGGACCGGACGCGCAGCGGATCGCCCTGACCGTCCCGGCTGCCTGACCGCACCGACCGGCGGCCGGGAGGCACGGCACCGGCCCGTCCTGTCCCTCCCGACCGTCCCCCTGGGTTGCGGAACCACCCGAACGGGCGCGGACAGACGACGAGGGCGCGGTCGCCGGACCGCGCCCTCGTCGTCCGGGCGCGCATCTGCGCGCCCGGCACGCGCGTCAGCCGCGCAGCTCGAGGTACTTCGCGATGAGCGCCTTCGTCGAGGCGTCCTGCGACGCGAGCGCCTCGGTGTCGCCGTCGACCGCGGGAGCGATCTGCAGTGCGAGCTGCTTGCCGAGCTCGACACCCCACTGGTCGAACGAGTCGATGCCCCAGATCGTGCCCTCGGTGAACACGATGTGCTCGTACAGCGCGATGAGCTGGCCGACGACGCTCGGCGTGAGTGCCGGTGCGAGGATCGACGCGGTCGGTCGGTTGCCCGGGAACTCGCGGGCCGGCACGACGGACTCCTTCGTGCCCTCGGCGCGGACCTCGTCCGCGGTCTTGCCGAACGCGAGCGCCTTGGTCTGCGCGAAGAAGTTCGCCATGAACAGCGCGTGGACGTCCTGTCCGGGCTGCACGGCGCCACCGTCACCGGTCTCGTCCTGCAGCGGGTGCGCCGGGTTCGCGACGGCGATGAAGTCCGCCGGGATCAGCCGGGTGCCCTGGTGGATGAGCTGGTAGAAGGCGTGCTGGCCGTTCGTGCCCGGCTCGCCCCAGAAGACCTCGCCGGTGTCGGTCGTGACCGGGGAGCCGTCCCAGCGGACCCGCTTGCCGTTCGACTCCATCGTGAGCTGCTGCAGGTAGGCGGCGAAGCGGTGCAGGTACTGCGTGTACGGCAGGACCGCGTGGCTCTGGGCACCGAGGAAGTTCGAGTACCAGACGTTGAGCAGGCCCATGAGCACGGGGACGTTCTGCTCGAGCGGCGCGGTGCGCATGTGCTCGTCGACCGCGTGGAACCCGGCGAGGAAGTCGCGCCAGTTGTCCGGCCCGATCGCGATGACGACCGACGTGCCGATGGCCGAGTCGACCGAGTAGCGGCCGCCGACCCAGTCCCAGAACCCGAACGCGTTCTCGGGGTCGATGCCGAACGCGGCGACCTTGTCGAGCGCGGTCGAGACGGCGACGAAGTGCTTGGCGACGGCGTCCTTGCGGGACTCGTCGGTGTCCTCGATCGCACCGGCGGCACCGAGCCGCTCCCACAGCCACTGGCGGGCCAGCCGGGCGTTCGTCAAGGTCTCGAGCGTGCCGAAGGTCTTCGACGCGACGATGAACAGCGTCGTCTCCGGGTCGAGGTCCGCGGTCTTCTCGTAGATGTCGGCGGGGTCGATGTTCGAGACGAAGCGGGCCTCGAGCCCCTGCTGCACGTATGGCTTGAGCGCCTCGTAGACCATGACGGGGCCGAGGTCCGACCCGCCGATGCCGATGTTGACGACGGTCTCGATGCGCTTGCCGGTGACGCCCTTCCACGCCCCCGACCGCACCTGCTCGGCGAACCCGTACACCTTGTTGAGCGTGGCCTGCACGTCGGCGTCGACGTCCTGCCCGTCGACCTCGAAGCCCGCCGGCGGGACCAGGTCGGAACCGGCGGCCGGGCGACGCAGCGCGGTGTGGAGCACGGCGCGGTCCTCGGTGACGTTGATGTGCTCGCCGCGGATCATCGCCTGGTAGCGGCCGGGGACGTCGACGTCCTGCGCGAGCTGCAGCAGGTGGCCGAGGATCTCCTCGGTCACGAGGCCCTTCGACAGGTCGACGGTGAGGTCGGCGGCCTGGAAGGTGTACCGGTCGGCCCGGTCCGGGTCGGCGTCGAACCACCCACGCAGGTCCGGCGTGAAACCGTCGGCGATGCCGGCCAGGGCGCGCCAGGCCTCGGTCGAGGTGGGATCGACGGGAGCGGATTCGGTCAAGGGGTCCTCCTGAACAGGGAACGGTGCACGGCTCGCGGATCACGCGGCGCTGCGCGGCGGGCCGGGTCCAAATCTATTCCCCTGCCGCTCCCCCCGGCGGCAGGTGGGGACGACCGGGCGACAGGGGACGCTGGGGAGGGACGGGGCGGTCCGGCACCGTCCCTCCCGTCCGTTGCGGCTCGCCCCGCGGGGCGACGACGCGCTCGGTCAGCGCCTGATCGGGTCAGCGCCCGATCGGGCCAGCGCCCGTCCGGTCAGCGCCTGTCCGGTCAGCGCCGGTCCGGTCAGCGCCCGATGGGGGCCATGTCCGGGTAGCGGTCGCCGGTGGGTGCCGGCAGGGCGGAGAGCCGCGCGACCTGCTCGTCGCTCAGCGTGAGGTCCGCCGCGCCGAGGTTCTCCTCGAGCCGCGAGACACGCTTCGTGCCCGGGATGGGCACGAGGTCCTCGCCCTGCGCCAACAGCCACGCGAGCGCGACCTGCGCGGGTGTGCCGCCGACCTCGTCCGCGACCGTGCGCACCTCGTCGACGATGCGCATGTTCGCCGCGAACGCCTCCTCCTGGAACCGGGGGTTCGCCAGGCGGAAGTCGCTCGAGTCGAGGTCGGACGGCTTCGTGATCGCGCCGGTCAGGAACCCCCGTCCGAGCGGCGAGTACGGCACGAGCCCGATGCCGAGCTCCCGCAGGGTGTCGAGCACCTCGCCCTCGGGGTCTCGCGTCCACAGCGAGTACTCGCTCTGGAGCGCGGTGATCGGGTGGACGGCGTGCGCCCGGCGGATGGTGGCGGCGCTCGCCTCGGACATGCCGATGTGACGGATCTTGCCCTCCTGCACGAAGCCGGCGAGCTGCCCGATGACGTCCTCGATCGGGACCTCCGGGTCGACGCGGTGCTGGTAGTAGAGGTCGACGTGGTCCGTGCCGAGCCGGCGCAGCGACCCTTCGAGTGCGATGCGGACCGACCGGGGGTCCGAGGTGATGTGCCGCTCCGTGCTCGGGGTCGTCTCGCCCTCGACGTGACGGATCAGGCCGAACTTCGTCGCGATGACGACGTCGTCGCGACGGTCGCCGAGCGCGCGGGCGAGGAGTTCCTCGTTCGTGTACGGCCCGTACGCCTCCGCCGTGTCGAAGAACGAGACGCCGAGGTCGATCGCCCGGTGGATCGTGCGGACCGACTCCGCGTCGTCCGTGCCGGCGCCCGTGTAGAAGGCGCTCATGCCCATCGTGCCGAGGCCGATCGCACCGACCTGCAGGTCGCCGAGTGTGCGGGTTTCCATGCTGTCTCCTGTCTGCCCGGCCGAGGACCAGCCGGTGCACGACCTCCATGGTGCTCGCCGCGCCTCGGGGCTGCGTGGACACCGCGGGGCGCGCGTCAGGCGTGCATGCGCGCACCCTTCGTGATCTTGTCCACCGCGTTCCGGGGCCCGCGCACGGCGATGCCGACCAGATCGAGGTCGTCGGCCGCCACGGCGGCGACGGCAGCGCGGTTGGCGGCGTCGTGCCCCGTCGCGAACAGGTCGCGCGTGTACAGGGCGAGCGGGACGCCGCGGGTGAGCGCCCGGGTCCGCGCGGCGGCGAGGACCTCGGGGCCGGCCGACATCACCATCACCGGCTGCCGGAGCATCGGGAGGTACCGGTTGCCGTCCGCGTCCGCGTAGGGCTCCCCGACGAGGTCCGGCTCACTCGTGGCGATGCCGCTCGTCAGGAACGCGGTGACGTTGAGTTCCTGCCAGGGCAGCAGGTCGTCGTGGAGCACCACGACGACCTTCGTGTCGAAGCGGACGGGTTCGGTGGTGGTGTCGTCGAGCGGTGCCATGTCCCCACGATCGCGCCGGGCACACCCGGTCGTCTTGTACGTTCCTTGCATGGTCGAGTCCGTGCGCGCGTGGCGGCCCGCCGTGCCCCTGGTGCGCGAGGTGCTGCACGCGGAGCACCTCGAGCACGCGTACCCGGCGCACACGCACGACAGCTGGACCCTCCTGACGGTCGACGACGGTGCCGTCGTCTACGAACTCGACGGCCGACGGCACCACGTGATGCCCGGGACGCTCACGGTCCTGCCGCCGGGCGTCCCGCACACCGGGCGCACCGCCACCGGCGGCGAGCGCTACCGCAAGCGGGTGCTGTACCTCGAACCGGAGTGGCTGCCGGCGGGGACGATCGGCGGCGCGGTCCACCACCCGGCGTTCACGGACGGGACGCTCGCGGCGGGCGTGGCCAGCATCCACGCCGCGCTCGCGCAGGCCGCGCCGACGACGGCCGCCCTGGCCGTCGAGTTCGGCGTCCTGCGCCTCGGCGCCCGGCTCCGCGACGCGTTCGGCGCGGACGCCACGGACCGCGACGACCCGGTCCTCGCCCGACGCTTCCGCGCGATGCTCGACGAGCACCTGACCGAGCAGCTCACCATCGCCGACGCGGCCGCCGCGCTGCACGTCCACCCGGCACACCTCGCCCGCGTGTTCTCGGCGGCGTTCCGGATCGCACCGCACCAGTACGTGTCGGCGCGGCGGGTCGACCTGGCGCGCCGACTCCTGCTCGCGGGACGCCGCCCGGTCGACGCCGCCGCCGAGGCCGGGTTCGCGGACCAACCCCACATGACCCGGCAGTTCCGTCGCGTGCTCGGGACGACGCCGGGGACGTTCGCCGCGGCGTAGAGCGCTCCGGGACGCCGCGTGCTACGAGGACCGCCCGGCGAACGCCGTCACACCATGGACCGTGGGCACGAGCAGGAGGCCGTCCACCGACGTCGGCGTCGCGAACGTCGGCAACGCCGTCCCCGTGTGGAGGGTCTGCAGTCGGCGCCCGGACCGCGGGTCCCACTCCGAGACGTTCCCCGTCGGGTACTCGACGGCCCAGAGGTCCCTGCCGATCAGCGTCGGCCCGCTGTTCGCACCCGCCAGTCGGGGTCCGAGCGTCCGTGTCGCGAGGTCGACCCGCTGGATCCCGCCGCCGCGGCAGGGGACGAAGACGCGGTCCGTGCGGCGGTCGAACGCGGGTGCGCCGTCCGGGTCGCTGCCGCACACGTGGCGGATCGCGGTCACCTGCGACAGGTCTCCCTGCCGCAGCACGAACGCGGTGTCCGTCTTCCCGACGGCGAACACGAGCCCGCCCGGGAGCAGCACGGGGTTGCTCGTCGACAGGTCCTCGTCGCCGCCCGCGACGCGGTCCTTGAACGCGGCGAGCGGCCGGAGGTCCGGGGACAGCTCCACGACGCTCTCGGTGTACCGCTCGGGATCGGGGCCGCCCTGCGGCGGATCGGGGTTCGCGTTGCCCGTCGTGACGAACAGGTGCCCGTCGGCACCGACCGCGATGCCGCCGCCCGACTCCCAGACCGCTCCGCCCTCGCCGTCCGGGGCGACCTCGAACGACACCGGGTCCGGCGCGCCGCTCTCGCGCACCCCGACGACCCAGCCGTGGTAGTGCCCACAGTCCCCCGCGTTGCCGCCGTAGCCGACGTAGACGCGGCCGTTCGCCACGGCCAGGGACACCCGCTGGAGCAGGTGCACCGGCGATTCGCCGGCCGGGAGGGGCGGGTCGACGTCCTCGGTCCGCACCGTCCGCCCCGTGGCCAGGTCGAGCCCCGAGAGCACGTGATGCACGACGCCCCGGCCGGCGTCCACCTCGGCGACCACGTACACGATGCGCGTCGCCGGGTCGATCGCGGGCGTGCTCGTGATGCCGAGTGGGTCGATGTCGCCACATCCCGCCACGGCGGCGACGTGCGTGAGCGGTGTGCCGAGCGTCCGAGACCACAGGACGTGCCCGGTCGTCGGGTCGAGGGCGACGACTCGGTTCCGCTCGGTGGCGGCGACGATGCGTCCGTCCGCAGCGACGGGCTGCCCCTGCACGGTGCCGCCGAGGTCGACCGACCACCTCCGCGTCGCGTGGTCGAGAGGCGCCCCGGCGGGGACCGCACCCGTCAGCGTCGCGGTGCCGTGGTAGCTCGGCCACGCGTCGGACGCGGCGGCTCGGGACGGTCCCGTCCCCGTCGACGGTCCGGACGGGGCGGACGGTCCGTCCGATCTCGTCGGCGCGGTACCAGCAGGCGCTCCGGCGGACGGAGGCGGTGTCGTCGGCGCGACGGAGGGCCTCCCGGCCGTGCACCCGGCGAGCAGCAGCACGGCGACGGGCACGACCAGCGTGCGCAGGCGCACCCCGCGCCGTCGGTCTCGATCGTGATGGGTCGTCATCGAGCCCTCCTCGGCGCCGAGGGTAGCCCGACCGGTCCCCGTCGGTACGCCCGCTGGTCAGACTTCCGTGACCCGGCCCTCCTCGACGTGCCAACGGCGGTCGAGTCGCACGGTCTCGAGCATGCGGCGGTCGTGCGTCACCAGGAGCAGCGTGCCGTCGTAGGCGTCGAGTGCCTGCTCGAGCTGCTCGATCGCGGGGAGGTCCAGGTGGTTCGTCGGCTCGTCGAGCACGAGCACGTTCACCCCGCGGGCCTGGAGGAGCGCCAGACCGGCGCGCGTCCGCTCACCCGGCGACAACTCCCCCGCGGCGCGACCGACGTGGTCGGCCTTCAACCCGAACTTGGCCAGGAGGGTCCGCACCTCGGCGGTGGACATCTCGGGCACGAGCCCCTCGAACACCTCGGCGAGCGCCGTGGCGCCCGTGAACCGCCTGCGCGCCTGGTCGATCTCACCGACGGCCACGTTCGACCCGGTCGACGCCGTGCCGGAGGTCGGCTCCTGCCCGCCGAGGAGTGCCCGCAACAGCGTGGACTTGCCTGCGCCGTTCGGACCCGTGATCCCGATGCGGTCGCGCGCGGCCACCTGGAGCGAGACCGGACCGAGCGTGAAGTCGCCCTGCACGTACGTCGCCTCGGACAGCGTCGCGACCACCGACGACGACCGCGGCGCGGTGCCGATGGTGAACTCGAGCTGCCACTCCTTGCGGGGCTCCTCGACCTCGTCGAGCCGGGCGATCCGTGACTCCATCTGGCGGACCTTCTGCCCCTGCTTCTCGCTCGACTCCGCCGACGCCTTCCGGCGGAGCTTGTCGTTGTCGGGGCTCTTCCGCATGGCGTTCCGCACGCCCTGGCTCGTCCACTCGCGCTGCGTGCGCGCGCGGGCCACGAGGTCCGCCTTCGTCGCCGCGTACTCCTCGTAGGCGTCCCGCTTGTGCTGCCGGGCGAGCGCGCGCTCCTCGAGGTACGCGTCGTACCCGCCCCCGAACAGCCGATGCGACGACTGGGCCAGGTCGAGCTCGAGCACGGCCGTGACCGAGCGCGCCAGGAACTCCCGGTCGTGGCTCACCAGGACCACACCGCCGCGCAGGCCCCGGACGAACTCCTCGAGCCGGGCCAGGCCGTCGAGGTCGAGGTCGTTCGTCGGCTCGTCGAGCAGCACCACGTCGAACCGCGACAGCAGGAGTGCCGCGAGGCCCACCCGTGCCGCCTGGCCTCCGGACAGCGACGTCATCGCCGAGTCGACCGTGAGCGAGCCGTGGCCCGTGTCGACGTCGAGTCCGAGATCCGCGAGGACGACCGGGATGCGCTCGTCGAGGTCCGCCGCACCGGAGGCGAGCCACCGTTCGAGCGCGACCGCGTAGTCGTCACCAGCAGCGTCACCGGCGGCGGGCTCGGCGAGCGCCGCGGCTGCGTCGTCCATCGCCGCGGTCGCCGCCGCACATCCGGTGCGTCGCGCGAGGTACCCGCCGATCGTCTCGCCCTCGACGCGCTCGTGCTCCTGCGGCAGCCAGCCGACGAACGCGTCCTTCGGCGACAGCGCGACCGACCCCGCCAGGGGTTCGTCGACCCCGGCGAGCAGGCGGAGCAGCGTCGACTTGCCGGCCCCGTTCACGCCGACGACGCCGATGACGTCACCGGGCGCGACGGTCAGGTCGAGCGAGTCGAAGAGGGTGCGAGCGGCGTGCCCACCGGCGAGGTCCTTGGCGACGAGCGTGGCGGTCATCTGCTCATGCTCCCACCCGGGGGAACGCGATCGTGGCGCTCCCCCGGGTGTGGTGCAGTGCGGTGCGGGCCCGGTGCCGCAGCGGTGGTGCCGCTACTTCGCGGTGGCCGCGGCGAAGGTCGCGTAGGACGCCTTCTTCTGGTGCGACGACGTGTACAGCCCGAAGTCGCCGTCCACCCCACCGTCCTGCCAGTCGTAGAGGAAGACCGGGCCGACCTGCGGGTACTTCGCGGCGACCTGGAACAGTCCCGTGATCGTCTGCTGCTGCTGCGCGACCGTGTACGTCGGGTACCCGCCGTCCGGGCCGGTGGGCATCCCGCTCTCGGTCCACCAGATCCGCATGCTGGCGTCCTGTTGCTGCTTCATGAGCGCCAGCAGGTCCGGCAGGACGGACAGCATGTTGTAGCCGCCGTCCGCGGCCGTCGGCATCGCCGGGTACGTGTACGGGTGCAGGTTCACGGCGTCGAAGGACCCGTGTCCGCCCTGCTTGTACAGCTGCCGGATGAAGTCGATGGGGTTGTAGTTGTTCCCCTGGGCGACGCTCCCGGGTGCCTGCTTGCCGTAGGGCGCCATGCCCGCCATGAGCACCACGGCGCTCGGATCGGCCGCGTGGATGATCGGGTGGACGGTCTTGAGGAGCCCCACGTACGCGGTCGGGTTCGCCTTCCCACCCCACTGGGCGCCGAGGTTGACCTCGTTGCCGACCTCGAAGTGGTGCACGCCCATCGACGCCAGACGCTTGACCGACGACGTCAGCCAGCCGTTCTTCGCCGTGAACCCGGCCGACTCGGGCATGGTCGTCGTGCCGTCCCCGAGGACCACGGTGACGTCGAGTCCGGCCTTGCGAGCCTGCTGGATGGTCTGGTCGCTGGCGCCACCGTGGGCGCTGACCGACCCGGCGTAGTTGTAGTCGAGCCGCACCCACTGCACGCCCACGGACCGCATGTCGGTGAACACCGACAGCGCTCCGCTCGCGGACATGCGGTTGATGGTGTTCTCGTACACGCCGCCGGGCGAGACGCCCTTGCCGTGCTCGGCAGTCGACACTGCGGCCGTCGTGACCACGTTCGGCGAGGGCGTGCCCGCCGTCGTGGAACGCGCGACGTCGATGGCCGCCCGGACGGTGCCCGTGGAGGCCGTTCCGGTCCGGATCGCGCCGGGTGCGGTGTGGGATGTCACCGATCGGCCGGCGCCACTGGCCGGCGTCGGCGCACTGGTGTTCGTCGCGCATCCGGTCAGCGCGATCGATGCGATGACGGCCGTGGTGAGGGCCGACACGATCCCGCGCGTCCGGACGCGACTCCCGGGTTCCGCGGCGCGCCCTGATGCGCGCCGCTGGAAGCCGTGGCTGGTGTCCTGCTTCGAGTTCCTGATCTCCATGGGCTCGTCCCCTCCCTGAAAGGTCGTGAGCGGAGGGAACGCTAACGGTTTTTCGTCCCCCCGATGCACGGCGTTTCCTCAGGTTCAGAAGCCCGGAGTGACGGGACCTGGGGAGCCTACCGCGCCGTTTCGGGGTACGTAACGCGTTCGGGGGGCACCTGGACCTGAGTGAACTCGCAGATGCGTTCAGGTTCGGACGCGCCGTCAAGACGGTCGCAGGCGGATCCTGACCAGCTCGTACACGAGCAGGAACGTCGTGAGCACCGGACGTTCCCCCCAGACGAAGTCACGAGCCGGGCGCAGACGACCGGCGAGCTCGGGCGCCTGCCGGGTCAGGTAGCGGCGCGCTCGCCGCGCGTGGAACGTGTTCGAGGCGAACCGGATCGTGTCCGCGGTCCGCAGCAGGTCCACCGTGTTCCGGACGTTCTCCCACGTCGTCCGCGACTCCTCCTCGAGCACCACCCGATCGGCGGGGAAGCCCCGGCGCACGGCCTCCTCCGCCATCACGGAGGCCTCCGACCGCACGCCCCGCGTCGGGCCGCCCGTGAACACGAGGCGTCCGTGGTCGGAGACACTGCGGAGCGCGATCCCGGTCCGCCAGCGCTGCATCGCGTTCGTCCGTCCGCGGGGACTCGACCGGTACCCGAGCACCACCACGAGTTCGGCGCCGTCGTCCGGACCGTCCGCGGTCAGGTCGCGCGATGCGAACCAGGTGAGGGCCTCCGCGACGGCGAGCCCGCCCGTGACGATCGCGGCGAGGCCGACGACGAACCCGAGGGGAGCGCGCGCTGTCACGGCATCCATGGTCGCATCGGCCACGGCCGCCACCGCCACCGCGTCCGGCGCATCCGTCGCGTCCAGCGCATCCGTCGTGTCCAGGCGCGGAGCAGCGCGCGACGCGGTTGGATGATCGGAGCGGCGACACCGCGTCGCGCAGGTGAGGGGCAGGAGCGCGGCATGCAGGACGACGAGCAGCGTGTGTTCCGACCGGAACCGGCCGCGGTGGCACCGCAGCGCCGGACCGCCGACGGTCTCGCGTTCCCCGCGATCGGGCTCGGCAGCCTGGAGGCCCGGGGCAGCGACGGCGTCGCAGCCGTCACCTCCGCACTCGGGCTGGGTTACCGCCTGCTCGACACTGCGTTCATCTACGACAACGAGGGCACGGTCGGGCGCGCGCTCCGCACCGCTCCGGTGCCCCGCGATGACGTCGTCTTCTCGACGAAGCTGCCCGGGCGTGCCCACAGCGCCGACCTCGCGCTGCAGTACGTCGAGGAGAGCCTGTTCCGCAGTGGCCTCGACCACCTCGACCTCGTGCTCATCCACTGGCCGAACCCGCGGGTCGGGCTCTACACGGAAGCCTGGCGCGCCCTCGTCGAGGCGCGGGAGCGCGGGCTCACCCGGATGATCGGCGTGTCCAACTTCCTGCCGGACCACCTCGACCGTCTGATCGACGAGACGGGGGTGGCGCCGGCCGTCAACCAGATCGAGGTGCATCCGTACTTCCCGCAGCTCGACCTGCAGGCCGAGAACGCCCGACGTGGGATCCTCACCGAGGGTTGGTCTCCGCTCGGCCGCGGTACCGACCTGCTCGAGCACCCGGTGGTACGGCGCATCGCCGAGGCGCACGCGGTCTCTCCCGCGCAGATCGTCCTCGCCTGGTCGGTCACGCTCGGCGTGATCCCGCTCCCCCGGGCGGCCGACCCGTCATGGCAGGCGGAGAACCTCGACGTCTTCGCGATCCAGCTGAGCGAGGACGAGGTCGCTGCGCTGTCCGGGCTCGCACGCCCCGACGGCCGGGTCAGCGGGCAGGACCCCCGGACGCACGAGGAGTTCTGAGGGGCTTCGAGTTCCCGGGCATGCCGGCAGTCGTTCGGACGGCCCTGTCGGCGTCGCCGATCGCGCTCACCCGACTGTCCCGGTCCCAGAGGAACCGGGGCGGGTGCCGCGAGCGCTGGCGGATCGCGGCGGGTTCTTGCGCACGTGCGCGCGCACCTTCCCCAACACGGCACCGAGCGCCTGGGAGGTGAGGCCACTGCGGCTGGAGACCACGCCGTCTGCCAGATCCCTCATGCGAACGCTGCCCGATGATCGGTCGCCCAGCGTCGCCAGCAGTTGGAACTGGACGGAGCTGAGCTTCCCGGCGTCGCGCAGCTGCTGCTCGACGGAGTGTCGCAGCAGGCTGCTCACCTCGATCAGCGCGAAGTACGCGTCGAGGTGCGCCGGATCGATGCGAGGGGGCGCGTTCTCCATGCCGTGATCCTCCTTGCTTCAGGTTCGAAGCAGTGGTACGGTTCTGGCATTGCTTCGAATCCGAAGCACACGATCCGCAAAGCAACGATTCGCAAAGCACAGGAGCGCGCTCATGGCACTCGAGTTGGATCCCGAAGTCGCAATCGCAATGGCTCCGATGGGGCAAGCGATGGCGTCGATGACCCTGCCCGCCGTCGGAGACGTCGAGGGACGGCGGATGATGTGGGAACCGATCCTGGCAGCCGCCAGCGACGCGGTCCCGGCCTCGCCCGACGTCACCGTGACCGAACGGACGATCCCGACGGCGGACGGCGCGACCATCACCGCGCGCTGGTACGTGAAGGAGGGTGCCGAGCCCGGTCCCGCCGCGATCTTCTTCCACGGTGGGGGCTACATCTTCGGGCACATCGAGCAGTTCGACGGCCCCGTCGCCCGGTACGCGTCGCTCAGCGGGGTGTCGATGCTGTCCGTCGAGTACCGACGCGCCCCCGAGCACCCCTACCCGACCCCCCTGGAGGACGGCTACGCAGCGCTCACCTGGTTGCACACCCACGCGGACGAGCTCGGCGTGGACGTCGACCGGATCGGCGTCATGGGTGACAGCGCCGGCGGTGGATTGGCGGCTGCGGTGTCGATCCTCAGCCGCGACCGGCGCGGGCCGGCCATCGCACAGCAGATCCTGCTGATGCCGATGCTCGACGACCGGACGACCACCCCGGATCCGCACATCGAACCGTTCCTGATCTGGTCGTACGACGACAGCCGCACCGCCTGGCCCGCGCTGCTCGGTGACCGTGCCGGCGGCCCGGATGTCCCGGCGACCGCTGCTCCCGCACGTCTCGACGACCATGCAGGGCTGCCGCCCGCCTACATCGAAGTCGGTCAACTCGACGTCTTCCGCGACGAGGACACCGCCTACGCGACCGCCCTGAGCCGCGCCGGTGTTCCGGTGGAGCTGCACCTGCGCCCCGGCGTTCCGCACGAATTCGACTCGATCGCGCCCGATGCCGACGTGTCCCGCCGTGCGCTCGCCGACCGGATCCGCGTCCTCTCCTCTCTCTGACCCCCCGACGGCGGTCCCCGCTGTCCCGGAACAACCAACGCATCCGGCGTTGACCGACGACGCCATCTCTGATCGGAGCATCATGACCAGTTCTCGAACCCCCTTCGCCGTCATCGGCGCGACAGGCAACCAGGGATCAGCAGCGGTGGACGAGCTGCTCGCCGCCGGAGCCCCGGTGCGCGCCCTCGTCCGCCATCCGGACGCCGATGCCGCCTCCGCCCTCCGAGACCGCGGTGTCGAGGTCGTCGCCGCGGACCAGGAGGACCGCGATGCGCTCGAGCGCGCCCTCGCCGGCACGGCAGGACTCTTCTTCTTCACCACCTTCGAAGGCCCCGACGGCACCGAAGGGGAGGCCCGTCGTGGGATCACGGTCGCCGACGCCGCCGCCCGTGCCGGCGTCCCACGGGTCGTGTACTCGTCGGTCGGTGGCGCCGAGCGCACGACCGGCGTCCCCCACTTCGAGAGCAAGCGTCGCGTCGAGGAGCGCCTGGAACAGCTGGACGTGCCGGCGACCTTCGTACGACCGGCCTTCTTCATGGAGAACCTGCTCCAACAGCTGCCGACGAGCGACGCCGACGACTTCGTGCTGCGGTTCCCGATGCCGGCCGACCTGCCGATGCAGATGATCGCCGTCCGTGACGTCGGCCGCACGGCGGCGCGATTGCTGCTCGACCCGGACCTGCTGGCCGGCTCGGCGATCGAGATCGCCGGCGACGAACTCACGATGGACCAGGTCGCCGCCACCATCGGCGAGGTCTACGGCATCGAAGCGCGGTTCGAGGCGCTCCCGGTGGAGGTCCTCGCCTCCGACGCGGACATGCACGCCATGTTCAGTTGGTTCGCGACCTCGCCGTCATACCTGGCCGATCGACCCGGGACGCGGAAGATCGTCCCCGAAGCTGCCGACCTGCGAGGCTGGCTCGAGACGCAGCGCCGTCGCCCACAGGACCCGGCAGCGGCGTGACCGATTCGGCTCCCGCTGTGTCCGCGAGGCGCAGCGGGAGCCGGGCGGCCCCGCGGCGGACCCGAGTCCTCCATGTCGTCGACGGCGACCAGAGCCGCTCCTGGCCAGGGCCACATGCGCACCCGCCTAGGCTCGAGGGATGTCCGCCTACCCACGCACTCTCAGTCCCACTTCTCACGAGCACCTCGGATCCCACGTCGTGCCGAGCGTGGAGGTGGCGTTCCCGAGGTGGACTGGTGCCCCCATCGCCGACGCGTACGGGAGGAAGCCGGTCGTGAGCCGGCGGATCGAGCCGATGTTCGTGGAACTCGCGGTCGCCTCCATGGCGACCGCGTACGGGTGGGACGCCCGGTGGCTCGACGAGCTCCGGCACGACAGCCACGATGACCGTCCCCAGATGATGTCGTGCTGGGACCCGAGGCTGGGCCGGCACGACCAGATCCAGGACCCCGTCTCCCATGCACCGTCCAGGGCAGCGCTCGAACGCATCGCCGAGCAGCGGGGCAGCTGGGCCGGCGCCTGGTCGGTCGCTGCGGGCCATGAGGGCGACGTCGTGTTCTACCAGACGGTTCGTGGACGCACAGCACCGACAGCGAGTCAGATCGCCTGGCTCGATGCGGCCGTGGCAGCAGGAATGTCCCCTGACCAGTTCGTCGTCGCTCGCTGGCGCCTCCACTGACACTCGGCTCGGCCGACCTGCTTCCGCCACAGCGGAGCCGGCGCCTGGTCCACCGCCGCGGCGGGCGCCTCCCGGTCGGATCGTGCGGGGGCCGGACTCGCATCCCGGAAGGCCGACTCGCATGTCGGTCGCGTATCGTCACGACCAAGCGCGACTGCGTGAACTCTGCTGCACCGGTTGAAGGACCGATCCTGACGGAAGGCTGGTCCTTTGACGACCACCGATCCGATCGTCGCGGGATACACCCGCACCCGCCCCAGCTCCGGCGGCCGTTCCGGCACGTCGACGTACTCCGCGCTCCTCGCGCAGGTGAAGGACCACCACCTGCTCCGACGCCGAACCGGCTTCTACTGGTCGCTGTTCGGCAGCTTGGCCGGCACGCTCACCCTTGCATGGGTCGCGTTCGCGTTCCTCGGTGACTCCTGGTTCCAGCTCATCGTCGCCGCCGCACTCGGCGTGATCTTCACGCAGTTCGCGTTCCTGTCCCACGAGGCCGCGCACCGCCAGATCTTCACCTCACAACGGTGGAACGACCGCGCCGGCCGCTACATCGGCACCTTCCTGGTGGGGCTGAGCTACTCCTGGTGGATGAACAAGCACACCCGGCACCACGGGAACCCGAACACGGTCGGCAAGGACCCGGACATCGCGCCGGACACCATCCGATTCCTCCCGGAGGACGCCGCCGCGGTGCGGGGGCCCCTGCGGTGGCTGATGCGCGTGCAGGGCTACGCGTTCTTCCCGCTGCTCGCCTTCGAGGGCATCAACCTCCACTGGCTCGCGGTGCGCTCGGTCGCCACCGGCAAGGACACCAAAGCGGACGTGCGGCACCGTTGGCTCGAGGCGGGACTCCTCGCGGTCCGGTTCGGTCTCTACCTCACGGCCGTCTTCTGGTTCCTGCCCTTCGGCATGGCGTGCGCGTTCCTCGGCGTCCAGCTCGCCGTCTTCGGGATCATGATGGGCGCCTCGTTCGCGCCCAACCACAAGGGGATGCCCACCATCGCCCACGACGCGAAGGTCGACTTCTTCTCGCGACAGGTGCGGACCTCCCGGAACATCCGCGGCGGCTGGTGGGTGTCGTTCCTCATGGGCGGCCTCAACTACCAGGTCGAGCACCACCTGTTCCCGAGCATGCCGCGGCCGGCGCTCAAGCAGGCCCGTCTGCTCGTCCGCGACCACTGCGACACACTCGACGTGCCCTACACCGAGACAACGCTCCTCCGCAGCTACGGCATCGTCGTCCGCTACCTCAACCGCGTCGGTCTCTCCGCTCGCGACCCGTTCGCATGCCCCATGGTCGCGGAACTCCGCATCCATTGACCACACCAGCCTCGGCCGGCCCATCCGCGTGATCCCGGTCGAGGTCCCTCCGGACCACTTGCATCCCGTGCCCGGCTCGACCATCCGAGATCAGGCCGGCACGACATGTCCACAGGCACCGTGAAATGGTTCGACAACACCAAGGGCTACGGCTTCATCACCCCCGACGACGGCACCGATGACGTCTTCGCCCACTTCTCCAGCATCGTCCCGGCCGGCGGAGAACGCGTCCTGAACGACCACCAGCGCGTGCAGTACGACCTCGGTCCAGGGAAGAAGGGACACAACAAAGGGCCCCAGGCCGAGAACATCCGCCCGCTCCGTTGACGCCCAGCGCCGCACGCGCATGACGAGCGCTGCGGACGCCGGACGAAGCGCAGGGACGGGATACGTCATCACCCTCGGCCATGGCCCCCGATCTGGGTTCCCTGCGAGGCCTCTCAGGCTCGGTTCGGCTCGTTATCGTGAGGGGTGGGCCGGCAACACCACCGGCCCGGATCACCGCATTTCGATCAGGAGAGATGACGATGACGTCGCTCGCAGCACTTCGACCGACGACCGCGAAGGTCGTCACGGAATCAGCGACGGGACTGGACCCCGATCGCGTCCTCGTGTTCGGGGACGCGCTGTTCCCGCCCGGCGCCGCCCTCGACCAGGGCGCGCGCATCACGGCGGATGCGCTCGCCGCGATGACCGGCCGCGGGGCTGACGTCACGGCCGTGTCGTGGTCGGCCTGGTCCGGTGAGCCGCTCGCTGCTGCAGCGACCACGCTGCGGTGCGTCAACTACGACGTCGTCGTCGTCACCCTCACGGACAGCGTGATCCACGGACGGACCTCCGCCGGGGCCGTGGCTGCGGCCGCGGCAGATCTCCTGGAGCAGGTGGACCGGTTCCGGCAGCGACTGCTGCCGACGACCGAGGTGATCGTGGTGCTCGCCCACCGCGAGGACCAGTCGGACCTCGCCGCAGCCCTGCAGACGGGACGGGACGAGGTCGTCATCCTGGCCGTGGACAGCACGACGATGAACGGGTTGCCCCGGGTGCTCGAGGTGTCCAGGGCGCTCCTCGCCCATCAGCGCGCCACTGCGCGGAGCCCGCAGTGGCACCGCGACGCGCCTCAGCCGTGCCAGGAACGGTACGAGGCGGTGGACCAGCTCGGCATCCTCGACACGGCTCGGGAGGCCCGGTTCGACCGCATCGTCGACAGCATGGCGCGGGTCTTCCGCACCGAGGGTGCGGCGATCACCTTCATCCCGGAGAACCGGCAGTGGACCAAGGCCGGCCGGTGGTTCCCGGTCGGCAGCAGTTCACTGCAGAACTCGTTCTGCAGGACGACGGTGCTCGGCTCCGGCCCGCTCGTCGTCGGGGACGCCTGGCAGGCGAAGCGGCCACTGCCGCGGAACGCCGTGCGGTTCTACGCCGGGTACCCGCTCGAGACGCTCGACGGCACGCGTGTGGGTGCCGTGTGCGTGTTCGACCCGAAGCCGCGGGACGAGGCCTCCGTCGAACTCGATCTGCTCCGTGACTACGCGGTCCGCGTGCGGCGCGAGCTCTACCGACGGTGACGCGCTACTGCTCCCGGCCCGCGTGCGCGTGGCCGCTGGCATGGCCCTCCGGGCGATGCCAGCGCTGACCGACCCACGGGAGGCCTCTCGCCGAGAACGGCAGGCTCCCCCTGCCGCGGGTGAGCCGCAGCACGTCGTGGCGCGGGCGGCGGCCGAGTGCTGCTGCTCGGCAGCCGGCGTCCGGATGATCCCGCTGGGGAGGCCCTTCCTCCCGGCACGAGATCGCGAGCCGACGCGCAGAGGTGCCTACCGACAGCCGTGGCGGCTCTCACGACTGGAACTCGGCGTAGTCGTCGGGGTAGACGTCTCCCTCCGGCAGGGTCGTCGCCTTGGCCGGGTGGACGAGGGCTTCGATCTTTTCCCGCAGATAGGTGTCCGCGTCCGCGTTGTCGGGCTCGGGCACTGTGGTGGTCGAGGTCTCGGCCATGAGCGGTGCGCCTTCGCCGAGGAGGAACGTCGCTTCGACGTCGTCGCCATCGGAGCTCATCGCCTTGACGGTGACGGCGTCCGCGGTGCCGTCGGTGCCGAGGGCACTGGCGTACTCGAGGAGCAGATCTGCCGTGGTGTCGCCCAACAGGAGCGACTTGTCCGAGTACGTCACGTGCTTCATGAGTCGACCGTACGCGCCGGAGCATCTGCACTCGCACGCCGCTGCACGGCTCCTGGTGCACACCGATCCGTGCGCTCCGACAGGTCGAGCTGTCGCGGCCTCCATCGGGTTGCCCCGGGTGGCCACGTTTCCGGGTCCGAGCAGACCAGCGACACCCCGGACACCGTCGCCTTCTCGGTGCTCCTCGAGAGCGGTGACGTCGCCCCAGCGGAGATCCTCCTCGGCCGAGCAAGCCAGGTCATGAACGTGCCAGAGCCCCGCGAACACGAAGGCATCGTCGACGAAGACCTCGTCAGGAGCCTCGAGCAGAAGACAAGCGCCCTCGGTCGTTCTCGGCCCGAGACGGAGAGCGGGGACGGCGTGCAGCAGGGCCATCCCGACGACTCCTGCAACGTCGCGGACACGAGAACGTCATGGCCGCCGGGGCCCGGCCTCGGATATCGCGAGTAGGATAGCCCCAGGGCGCTTCGCAGGTTGCGGGCGGCCGCATCTTGTTCGCCAATGGGCGGCCCTGATGTCCAAATTGGATGAGGGCGCATCATGGGTAGCTTGACGTACGACCACTCGCTCAACGTCGAGTTCGACGACCGGCTCCTCGGGCATCTGCAGATCGTGATCGGCCTGAAGCTGCGCCGGAACGAAGCGTTCTACTTCTCTTGGAAAGACGACCGACGGGTCGGCGACGGCCGAACCACCATCTGGATCCATCCGACGATCCCGCTGGTGTTCAAGTTCTACGGCAGCCGGATGCCCGCTCTCAACCGGGAGTGGATAGCCGCCCTGGAGCTCTCCTCGAACACAGCGCAAGGGCTTCAGGTCCTCGAGGAACCGCGCTCTCCGGCGACCGGGAACGGCGACAACTGACCATGAAGCGGATCAACATCACCTACGGCGGTATCGACTACAGCGTGACTGACGCGGACCTCGACGAGGTCAAGGCGACGCTGCTCGCTGCGGTCCGGGCGGAAGCCCCGACATGGATGCGCGTGAACCACGGCGAAGGCTCGTACCGGCAGACCGAACTTCTGATCGAGCCCGGTGTCAGCATCGCCATCACCGGTATCGACGCGGACTGACGCGCTCCCGGCCCCGTCTCAGCACGAGCCTCACTGCCCACCACCGAACGGCCTGGTCGTCACTCCAGGGTGCCGGTGGTGTCGAACGTGAGCCCGAGCGCCGTTGCAAGCTCCCGGCCGAACACTTCCGCTTCTGCGGGCGTGTCAACACGGAGCAGCGGTGTCCTGCCGACCGACAAGAGCCATTGCGCTCCGGTGGACCGGGCAGTGACCGCGTTCCGCCTCACCATGGCCACGCCGTCCCCTCCTTGTCGAGCAGACCGCACCTGTCGGCTCCTGGCACCCACGAGCCACCCAGCCTCTCTGCAAGCGCCGAGGAGAGCAGCCGCGGGCTGACACGGTAGGTGTGCAGGCGAACCGATCGCTGCGGGAGATGCCGTTCCCGAGTCAGTGTTCGAAGATGGAAGTGGGCGGCACGATCGACTCGATACAAGGTCAGCTCCTACGGATTCGTGAGACACAGCGAGCCAAGGTCACGAGTGCTCGGAGCGGCTGACGGGGACTGAGCCAGCACTTGAAGCGTAAGGATGGCCCCGTCCCGAACAGGAGGGTTTACGAAACGCTCATCATGAGGTATGCGTCTGCACCGCGCCGTGCGCCGTCGCCTGCAGCGAACGTTCCATCGGTCGAGATCGGATGGGCAGACCGACCGCTGGTCCTGCTTCGGGGCCGAGCAGTGTCACTCACCCATCGAGAGCGGCCGAGTCCTCCTCCTCGACGAAGTTGAATCGCTCTGCCGTCTCCGGCTCGCTGAGGCCCAGCGGCCGGACCGGGGGGCGTGCCCGTGGCACCAAGTATCGTGAACTCCGATGAACCTCGAGAAGGCACGGCGCCTCGTCGCGGACCTGGCGCGTGTGAACGAGCGCTATCTCCGCGACGGGCGTTACCGCAACGACATCCGTGAACGACTGGGGCGCACCGGGTCCGGGTCCGGCGTCGGGGTGGTTTGGCGTGAGCGCGACCGCGTGCCGGAGCGCGCGCGTCCGTTCGAGGGGCTCGTCGAGACGAGTCTCGCACTCGCCGGGATCCAGACCGCCACCCGGGAGGGACAGGTCGTACTCGTCGTTGACGAGGTCCGCGAGGGCGCCGCCTTCGCTGGCGTGCAGACCGCGCTCTCGGTGGCGATCGAACTCGGTGAGCGCCTCGCGCGCACGGTCCGGGTCGTCATGGTCCGCTCCACAACGCCGGGCAACAGCGGCGCAGCAGCGGAAGCCCTCATCGCAGAGCGTTTCCCCACGACCCGGGACACGGCAGGCGGCCCGAGCGTCCGTGTGGTGCCGCGGGAGGACATCCTCGCTCAGGTCTTCGGTGACGAGGACGTCTGGATCGCGACGCACTGGAAGACCGCACACGCGCTCGACGTCGCGGTGAGGAGCGGCGTGGTGGACCGCGACCGGGTCGTGTACGTGGTACAGGACTACGAGCCGGGCTTCAGTCCGTGGTCCACCGATTACGCCGTAGCTGCGTCCACCTACCGCGCTGGTTTCCGAATGCTCGTGAACTCGGCCCCGCTGCAGCGGTATCTGCACGACGTCGAGGGGATCGTCGTACCCGACGATGCGACCTTCGCCCCGCACCTCGACATGGAGAAGCTGCAACGAGTTGCGGAGGCGCGTCGCTCCCCTGCGGAGGACGGCGGGGTCGTGCGGGTTCTCTTCTACGGCCGACCGAGCAAGCACCGGAACCTCTTCCGGCTGGGCGTCGCCGCGCTCCGGGTCGCCGTGCAGGAACTCGCGGTCGACGACCTGCGGGTCGAGTTCCACTCTGCGGGTGAGATGCATGCGGACGTGGAGCTGGGATCAGCCGGCCGCATCGCGCACAGGCTGATCGCCCACGGCACCATGCCCTGGGACCAGTACTTCCACTTCATCGCTTCCACGAACGTGGTCCTGGCTTTGCAGCACAGTCCCCATCCGAGCCACCCTCCGTTCGACGGTGCATTGTCGGGTGCCCGCGTGGTGACGAACGAGTTCCACGGCACCCGTGGAGGCCTGCATCCGAATATCGAGGCGGTGGCCACCGACGCGGGGTCGCTCGGACACGCACTTGCGGGCGCGGTCCGTCGCGCGGCAGCGGACGGACCGACTTCGTTCACACCTCTGGCGGACGGGGTCCTCGGGGGGGCCCTGAAGGACGCGGTCGCCAGGCTCGCGGTGGACCTGTCCGCCGTGCCGCCGAGGGGGGCCGACTGAACGGGAGGCCCGTCACACCGCTCGCGAGCCGGGACGGCAACTCGGTTGAACTCGACCACGGCCTCGAGGACCAGGCCGTCAGCGTCGCCCCGGACCGGTTGCGGGCGACCACCGGAACCGCTCCGACGCGCGACAGATGGACCGTCCGCTCCTCAACGATCAGTCGGGCGAGCCGAAGTCGGCCCGCGGGTGTGAACGGGGATCAGCGTTGGTCACGAAGACCTCCGGTGCGACGGGTTGGTGCGGCACGCCACATGGTCCCGGAGGTCTTCTCCTATGTCACCCCGGCCACAACGTGCCGGGAACCCACACCTAGACCTCGACCACCACTCGCTCTGTTGCCCGCAGGCCCAGCCGGAGCGCGGCGATCTCGTCGATCGCTGCTGCGAGCGCCTCCCGCTCCTCGCCGGTCATGGTGTCCTCGAGCATGGCGATGCTGACTGCGACGATCGCGTCATTCGGACCGGCAGCGCCGAGGTCGCCATCGAGCACACGAACGTTGACCGCGCCCGGCTGGAAGTTCGGATGCTTGTCGGTAGCGAAGTGGAACACGACGTCGTCGAGGTGTCGGGTGCGGCGATAGCGCTGTCGCGGTCCGTCGACGACGACCCGCCACCCGCGGTTCCGAAGAAACTCGGCGAGCGTGCTGGCGCGAAGGGCGTGGGGCTCGGACACCGAACCAGCGCGGTCGACGTACGGCAATCGGATGGCGGCGCGCGGCGAGTCGTCAACTTCTCGAACAACGATCGGGTCCTGGCCCCACGCCGACGCGTCGTGGCCCCGTTTGGAGTCTCGGGGTACGAATCCCGCCACGTGGAGACCGAGCTCCTGATACCGCCAGCCGTCATTCGCTACCTCCCGGTCGCGCCAGCGATCGAGGAAGCGTTGGCGGTTGTAGGTGGTGTGGGCACCTCGACCCGACGACGCGCCTTCGAAGTGCGTCACCGCAGATTCGGGCGCAACTCGGAAGTGCCCACCACGGAGTTCCGTGAGTCGGAAGCACAAGTCCACGTCCTCCATTCCATTGACGAACAGCTCGTCGAACCCGGAGATCGCCGCGAACTCTGCCGCACGAACCGCCAGGCAGGCGGCGGTGAGGGCCTGAAATCGGTCGAACGCAGCCGCGGGGAGCGAGGCGATCTCCCCCACACCGTGCGCACTGAGGAAGTGCCAGGGCAAGACGCCGCGAGGACCGAAGACGGTGCCAGCAGTTTGTATCAAACCGTCCGGATAGGTCAGCAACGGTTGCGCGCCGCGAACGGCGTCGTCCTCGAGTGCTGCGAGCAGAGGATCGAGCCATCCGCTTCCAACCGTCGTGTCGTTGTTCAGGAACACGACACGCGCGCCGTTGCTCGCTGCGAAGCCGACGTTGTTCCCACCGGAGAAGTTCACGTTGTGCGGTAGCGCGACGATCTTCACTCGCGAGTCCGAGGAGAACGCCCCCCTCAGGATCCTCCGGACCGGTGCGCTCGATCCGTTGTCGACGACCACCACCTCGACGGGCGTGCTGCCGCTGTTGTCGAGCACGGAACGTACCGCTGGCAGGGTCAACCGCCAGTCTCGGTACGTGACGATCACGACACTGACCAGATCCTCCTGCCGGGGTTTTGCGCGGGCGACATCCCAGTCCACACCGGACAGGACCGAACTCACCTCTGGGCGCGTGGCGAACGACACTGTCGAGAGCTCGCCCACGCGCTCCGCGAGCGTGCCCGTTCGCTGCTCGAGGTCGTCGTACCCGGCGGCGAGGACTGCCGGATCCGCATCAGGAGACGGAGAGAGCCGTGTGGCACCGATGCCAGCACCGGCAGGAAGACCCCCCGGAGCGAATGCACGCTCACCGTGGACGCCGAGCGACACCAGTACACGCCGTAGCGTGAGGCCAGTGGCGTGGGCCGCCCATTCTGGCTCCAACCGCGGTGAGGGCGCGTACCCCTGCATCGCTCCCTGGGAGACGAAGTGCAGCGCGGCTGCAGCGTCAGTCGTGAATCGCCGGCCCGTCAGCCGCCCGTAATAGTTCCTGTCAACGAAGCCTCGTTGTGCGAGCCCCATCGCCGCAGCGGACAGGACCAATCGCTCCCGGAGGGACTGGGTGGGCGTCCCGCTCGTGGTCCTGCGACGAGGAGCTGGCGTGGTCGAAGTCGCGGTCGCGGTGGGCCGCGGCGGCTGCTGCCCTCCGGCCGCGTTCCGGAGCGCGGCAGCGACGGACGAGGCCTGTGCCATCTGCTGCGTGATGAATCGCGGAGTCCTTCGGTGGGGTGCAGCACCGGAGACGGCGATGATCTCACGCACGACCTCTGACGTGGTCGCTGACCGGGACATGATCCTCGGAACACTCCCGACAGCAGCAGCGCTCGCTTCTTCGAGCAGCGTCCGATCCTCGGCGAGGGCACCGAGCGCGATAGCCAGATCAGCCGCAGAGCCGGGCTCGACGAGGAATCCCGTCACTCCGTGCTCGACGAGCTCGACCGTCCCTCCCGACCGGGCCCCGACGACCGGCAGGCCGTGCTGCAGGTACTCCAGCGTCACTCGCCCGAAGGCTTCCATGCGCGAGGTCGTGACGCCGACGTCGTAGTTCTCGAACAGATTCGACACGTCGTCCACCTGGGGGCGGATGTCGACCGCTCCGTCAACGCCGAGCTCGGTAGCCAGGTTGCGGAGTTCTCCCGCGTAACCAGCGGGGTTATCGGGGCCAACGATCGTCGCCGTTACCGGGACTCCGCTGTTGCGAAGCAGCGCGACCGCTTCGACGAGCGTTCGCTGGCCTTTGGACTCACTGACCTTCCCGAGTGCGAGGACTTGGAGGGTGTCGGTTCTCGCCGGATGCGCGGGGGCGACCTCATCGACCGGCAGAACAGGCGGGTAGAGAATTCTCGTGGTTGCTGTCGGGGCAAGTCCACGAACGAAACTGTCGATGGCTTTCGAGTTCGTCACGACGAGGTCGGACATCGAGGAGATGTCCTGGAAGGTCGTCTCGGCTCCGTACTGGAACTGGAGACCGTGATCCAGCTCTCCGTATTCCCGCACGAACCAGACATGAGGCGTACCGGCGATCGCAGCGGCCACCGCTGCCCAAGGATTGACGATCGTGTTGGTGAGGACGATGTCGATCGATCGCTCCTCGATGAGGGCCAAGAGGCGTTCGAGCGCTGCAGCGTTGCCCTGTTGGTACCGGAGAATCCGCTCGGCATCGGTGGCGCGTTGCCGGAGGACCCACGGATACGAGTGGATCACGACGACCTCGTGGCCGCGGCGCTCCAACTCGGGCGCTAGGTGGCCACCTGCGACCGGCAGCACGAACACGAATTCGTCCTCCGGGCGGTCCGAGCGCCACTGGTCCGTCAAGGCGAGCAATGATCGTTCTCCACCGCCCAACGTCTCCAGGGCAGCGCTGTGGCAGGCGATCAGGGCACGCATAGAGCGACAGTACACTGAGCGAACATCAGACACTGACACTCGGAAGGACCGATTTGGCCCAGCTCGATGCAGCCGCGCTTCCCCGGATCACGATCGTGGTACCGGTGTACGGCGATCTGCCTTCGTTGCTCATCTGCATCAAGGCACTCCGCTCCGTCACCGATCCACAGCGACACGACGTGCTCCTCGTGAACGACTGCGGCCCCGACGCAGACGAGATCGAAACCGCCGTCCTCGCTGCGGTCGACGGGGCTATCGGATTCCGGTACGAACGCAATGACCGCAACCTCGGTTTCGTTGGCACATGCAACCGTGCCGTTCAGGAGCTCGACACGAGCGACAACGACGTCCTATTGCTCAATTCGGACACGGAGCCGCGCGCGGGATTCGTCGAAGAGATGCAGGCGGTGCTCTACGCCCACCAGAAGCACGGGGTCGTTTGTGCCCGAAGCAACAACGCGACGATCGCATCCCTCCCGTACCGACTGGTGGGCAGGAGTTCAGTTCCCTCCGTTCAGCGCACGGAAGCGGTCTTCGCGGCCCTGGAAGGCACCTTGCCGCGGTGGACGGTCTCGCCAGTGGCCATGGGTTTCTGTTTTCTGACGAAACGAGAGTTGATCCGGCGTTTCGGTCTCTTCGACTCGGTCTTCGCGCCGGGATACGGCGAGGAGAACGACTACTGTTTACGCATCGACAAAGCTGGCTTCCGCTCGGTCATCGCGAATCGTGCCCTCGTCATCCACGAAGGCTCGAAGAGCTTCGTGGGGGAACGCCGGGACGCCCTTCGGGACGCTCACCAGCGACTTCTCGAGGAGCGGTACCCCTTCTACGGCCGGGCGACGCGCGCCTTCATGCGCTTCGGGATCGGTGCTGCCGAGCGTTTTGCGGATGCCCTGACGCCGGGGAGCGCGGTCACGACCATGGGCATCGACATTCGCGGCTTGGTCCGCGTCGCGCCCGACGACGAACGCCGCGGGGCAGTGCTGACCGACATCCGTGCCGCAGTCCGGACGCTGCTCCGAGCAGGCGTCGAAGTGGAGGTGCTGGCCGATCCGGCAGATCTCGTCGGTCTTCGACTGAACCCAGCGCAGGTCACCCTGGCGACCGAGGTGACCACCGATGCAATCCTGCATGTCGGCGTGCTGCTGGCCGGCGGCCCTGACACCGGGATGCTCGCAACGGCGAACCGTCGGTACGCGTACTGGGCGGCACTCAGCGTGGCGGACCTGGACGAGGCCGACTGGGCGACGCGTACGAGCGCCCTCGGCACGCGGCTCGCCGGAGAGGACCTCGCTCGACACTCCGTTTGGCGCCTGAAGCCCGAGGTCGAACATGGGGTACGTGATGCGATCGAGTCGGTGCCGTCCCAACTGGAGTCTTTACTGCAGTCCCCGTTAGCCGACCGGCTGGCTCAGCTGGAGGATCGTTGGAGAACGTACCGAACAGTCGACTCAGCGCCTGGCTCCGGCGCCACGACTGACGCGCAGCTTCGGCGGCTGCGTGCCGAGATCACCTCCTTGCAGGACAGCCTCAGCTACCGCGTCGGGAGCCTGGCAGTCAAGAGCGCGAAGCGCCTGGCGAGGCGCCGATGAGCGCAGCACGCCGGGCGGTGTACACCGCGCTGCTCGGTGGTTACGAGGCGCTACGGGAGCAACCCACCGCCTTGCGTTCAGGTATCCCGTACATCTGTTTCACCGATGATCCGGAGTTGACGAGTTCGACATGGCACGTCGAGCAGGTGACTCCGCTCTTTCCCCACGACCCCACCCGAAGTTCTCGAGAGCTGAAGACAGGCGGGCACCCCCTCCTCGCGGACTTCGATGAAACGCTGTGGATCGACAACCGGGTCGAACTCACCGTCGATGCCAGCGACGTCCTGGACGTCTGGCTCAAGGACTCCGACTTGACGATGATGGAGCACTCCTTCCGTGAGCGGCTCATCGACGAATTCACAGCGGTCGCTGACGCCGGCATCGACGCAACCGATCGAGTGTGGGAGCAACTGCTGCACTACGCGGAGCAACGACCTGACCTCATGGACGGCAAGCCGCTCTGGACGGGGATGATCGCACGACGCAACACCTCCACGACTGGTCGCTTCGGTCGGGTCTGGCAGCACCACATCGATCGGTACTCCCGCCGAGATCAACTCTCGGTGCAGATGGCAGCCGCAGACGCTGACTCACCGATACGCGTGATCCGGCGCGACAACCGAGAGTCGGAGTGGCACCGTTGGCCGCCGGTGGACGAACAGCTGCGGCGACGGCCCGCCTACCATTCCCGATGGGAGGACGCGCTCCGCGCACCACTCCTCACCGCCGCGAAGCTCCGGGAGCGCAATCGACGACTGGAGCAGCGTGTGTTCGAGCTCGAAGACGCCGCTTCCGCTCACGAGTCCCGAGCCGTCGAGGCTGCCGAGAAGCTGGAGCATGCGAAGCAAGCCATCAGAACCGCGGAAGATCGAGCGCAGGCCCTGCATGAAGATCTCGCCCGCACCGCAGACCAACTCCGTCAGGAACAGCAACGGAACGCGGACCTCAACCACGACGTGGAGGACCAGCGGCAAACGGCTTCCGCGCTCCGCGACCAACTCGCGGCTGCACGGAACGAACTCAACGCCCTCCGATCGAGCCGCAGTTTCGTTCTGGCGCGTCGTCTGGTGCACATCCTCCGACGCTGAGCGATAGCCGAACGGTCGGCCCGTCACACCGTTTCGTTGTATGCCGCGAGCACCGACTTCGGCTCGCCGATCTGCTGCAACTCACCTGCATCCAGCCACGCGACCTGGTCGCACATGTCCTGAACGGTGCCCTGGGAATGTGAGACCAGGATGATCGTCTGCCCTGCCTCCTTCATCTCCTTGAATTTCCTTCGGCAGCGGTTCTGGAACGTCGCGTCACCGACCGAGAGCACCTCGTCAACGACGAGGATGTCCGGCGTCACGGAGATGGCAACGGAGAATCCGAGCCGCACGTACATACCGGAGGAGTAGTTCTTGACCGGCTGGTCAATGAAGTGACCGACGCCGGAGAAAGCGACGATCTCGTCGAACTTCCGCACGATCTCCTTCCGGGACATGCCGAGGATGGACCCGTTCAGGAACACGTTCTCGCGACCCGAGAGCTCGGGGTGGAAGCCGGAGCCGACCTCGAGCAAGGACGCCTGCTTACCGTTGGCGGTGATGGATCCGTGCTCCGGGTAGAGGATCTTCGCGAGGCACTTCAAGAGGGTGGACTTGCCGGATCCGTTCTTGCCGATCAAACCGAACGTCGTGCCGTGCGGCACTTCGAACGACACGTTACGGAGAGCCCAGAAGTCCTCATGCACCGAGCGGCGCCCGCGCATCACTGCGCTCTTGATCGAGTCATTTCGCTCGTGGTACATCCGGAAGCGCTTGGACACCTCGTCGACGCGCACGGCAACATCACTCACAGCAGTTCCGCCAGCTTCTTCTCATTCCGGGAGAACACGACGTAACCGATCAGGAATGACAAACAGCCCGCTGCGAGGACGCCCACCCAGTCTGTCCAGTTCGGGAGTCGATTGTCGTACATCAGGTCTCGGAACACGGTGGAGAACCGTTCGATCGGGTTGAGTTTGTAGAGGTGGACGATCCAGGGCTTGCCCGCACCGTCGGCTGAGTCCTGGACGAGTGACAGCGGGTAGACGATCGGCGAGAGGTACATCCACATCTGCAAAGCGATGCCGACGAGGTGCTGCATGTCCCGGAAATGTACGTTGACTATCGAGAGCATGAGACCGAGGCCGCATGCGAACATGGCCAGGAGCACCATGTTCAAGGCGATCAGCGGCAAGAATGCGTACCACCTCGATCCGAAGAGCGCAAGCACCACGAGTATCACGGCCATCTCGACCAACCAGGTGAACCCGAACGAACCGACAGCGCTGAGGGGCAGCGTCATGCGCGGGAAGTAAACCTTCTTGATGAGCGATCCGTTGCTGACGATCGAGGTCATCCCACTGTTGATCACGTTCCGCGTGAAGATCCACGGCAGAAGCCCACACATGAGCCAGAGCGGGTAGACGTCGAGACCACTGGGATCCCCGACCTCCACCCGCGCCTTGAAGATGAACGAGTACACGATCGTGTAGATCAGCATGGTCGCGAGCGGATTGATCAGCGACCACAGCTGTCCGAACACGGTGCGCCGGTACTTACCCTTGACTTCGCGCGCCGTCAGATTCGCGAGGAGCTCCCGCGACGACAGGAGATCACTGAGATAGGTCATTCGACTCTTCACGTCGTGCGGCGGGTCGAAGCCGCCGCCTGGTTGGGGGGACGTGGCATTCTTTCATGTGTCGAGGGCTGCGTCAGGACGGCGAGACGATCTGTGCGAGCGGCGGGAGCGGGGACGTGCCTGAAAAGTGTAAACTCCTCAGGTGCGTGTCTGTTTCGCCAATCACTCAACTGCGCCGAAGAGTCTCGGCGGAGCTGAACGTTCCCTCATCAGACTTGTGGAGGACTGGCAGGGAATCGATCCCGACTTCGAACCGACCTTCGTCACGAAAGCGCCGCGAGGGACGTTCATCGACGCACTGGAGCAGCGGGGGTGGCAATACCAGGCATACCGCTTCCGGGGATGGGCCTTGCCGAGTCCGCAGCCAGCACCGGCTGCGGAGCGGGCAACGTTCGCGACGGCCGACTACGCCGCAGTGTCGGCGATCATCCGGCAATTCGAGCAGCAGCGCCCAGATCTCGTCGTCACCAACACCCTGGTCGCTCCGTGGGCGGCCTTCGCCGCCGCAGCGCTCGGCATTCCACAGGCGTGGTTCATCCGGGAGTACGGCGATCTGGACCACGGCCTCCAATTTCAGATCGGCCGGGATGCAACGCTGCGGGACATCGGTCTCATGGCCCTCGAAGTCGTCACGAACTCGCAATCGCTCCGAGCCCACCTTGCACCGTTCATCGATCCGGAGCGGATCAGCGTCGCGTATCCCGCAGTCGAGGTTGAGCAGCTTCTCGCCGGTCGCGCCGCGGTACCGGTGCAGGTTCCCTTCCCGCAGGAAGATCCCGGGCTCCGCATCACGATGGTCGGTCGCGTCGAAGAGAGCAAGGGACAGTTCCGTGTCATCGATGCTCTGGGCGAGCTCGCTCGCCGCGGGGTGACCGCAAGCGTCTGCTTCGTCGGCGCCTGGACCCATCCCGGCTACGACTTGCTCCTGCGCGAGCGCGCGAGATCGCTCGGGATCGCGGGGCGCGTCACCTTCGCCGGCGAGCAGCGGAACCCTGCTCCTTACATCCACGCAGCGGACGTCTGCGTAACCGCGTCGACGCTCGAGGCGTTCGGCAGGAGTACCGCGGAGTACATGGCCCTCGGTCGGGCTGTCGTTGCCGCGGACAACGGCGGAAGCGCTGAACTGGTCGTGCCCGGTCGGACTGGACGACTGTTCCCGGTCGACGACACAGCTGCGTTCGCCGACGCTTTGGAGCATTACGCAATGCACCCGGAAGACGTCCTCAGACATGGAAGCAGAGGACAGGAGGAGCTGTCGCGCACGCTCAGCACCGGTCACGATAACGCGAGTGCAATAGCACGCCTCAGCGCGCTCGTTGGAACAGAGGGTTACCGCCTGCCCGAGATTGCCCGGTACTGGTTTGATCTGCCCGCGACCTACGCCTCTCTCGGTGCCACGAGCGCGAAAGCTGCGATCGGACTCCTCGTGTCCCGGGTAGGGACCCGCTCGGGCCTGGTGGGCCGCGCCCTCGCAGCCCCAGGCGTAGCGGCGAGACGGCTGGTCCGACGGTGACCGCCGAGGTGCCCTCCCGCCGGCCGGTGACGATCGTGGTCCCGGTGTACGACGATCTGGCCGGACTCCTCCGCTGCGTCGAGGCGCTGATGGAGACCGTCGACGTGAACGTCGACCGGGTACTACTCTGCAATGACGTTGGGCCGCACGCCGACGAGATCGAAGGTCGCCTGCTGAACTTGATCCGGGACCGGCCCGGATTCGAGTATGTGCGCAACGAGCGCAACCTCGGCTTTGTCGGCAACTGCAACCGTGCCGCATTGGAACTGGACCGCAGCGGAAACGACGTCCTGTTGTTGAACAGCGACACCATTCCACTGCCGGGATTCCTCGATGAGATGGCCACCGTGCTCGCCTCGGACGATTCGTTCGGCGTCGTCTGCGCTCGCAGCGACAACGCGACGATCGCGACGATGCCGTACGCGCGACGGAATCCCCGCTCCCGAGCGACGCCCGAGCGGACGACAGAGCTGCACGGGGTCCTCCGCGAGCTCCTCCCGCGGTTCACCGTCGCGCCCGTCGCGATGGGGTTCTGCTTCCTCATCCGGCGCGAGGTCATCGACCGCTTCGGCTTGTTCGACCACGTGTTCTCCCCCGGCTACGGCGAGGAGAACGACTTCTGCCTCCGCATCAACAGAGCCGGATACCAGGCCGTTTTCGCGAACCACGCGCTCGTTCTGCACACCGGTTCGACGAGCTTCAGTGGCGACCGCGGGCCGGCGCTCCGCTTGGAGCACGAGCGCATCCTCCTCCGCCGGTACCCGTTCTACGCGAGCGCGGTCGCACTCTTCCTCGGCCGCGTCCGGGACGCCGTCGACGTCTTCGCCGACACTTTCCTTCCGGACGACGGTGTGCTGCGTGTCGCCTTGCAGTTGCCCGCCGTCATCGACGAGGCCGCCGTCGCGCGCGCGACGGCGGTCCTGGAAGCCGCCCCCGATGACATCGTGATCACTCTGATCACGGGGCGGGAGCAAGCCCGGGTGGCTCGTCGGTCGTTCCCAACCGCCGATCTGCTCGTCGTCGGACGTCCGCGTCAGGTCTTCGACGTCACGGTCGCATTCGGCGCTGTCACGTCATTCGGCGGTCTCTCGAGCCTGAACGCGAACGCCCCCCGATGGCTTCTCGTCGACGCGATTCCGCATCACCGGCAGTGGGCAGAAGCGGTGCGCCACCACCGCGACGCGGCAATCGACCCCATTCTCCGCCGCTTCGACGACAGCAGTGTCGACTGGTCCAGTCCCGAAGACCTCATCGCGGCGATCCGCCATGTCGGATCCAAGCCGATCGATGCGGAACGGCTGCGCCTTCGGTGGAACGCCGTCGCGGACATGGCAGAGGCGACCGGTCTCCTGAAGCACCCGGACCGGGTGTCGGTTCGTCGACTCGTTGCCCTCGCGCTCGGCGCTCGGAGTCCTTGGCTCGTCACGCGGCTGCGCGCGATCCGGGCTGCCCGCGCCTGACCGGGAGTGGCGGTTCTGCGGGACGCTCATCGCGCCAACTCCGGTGTCGGGCAACCCGGGACAGGTCAGAGGAGAACCGGGCCTGGAAGTGCGCCGCGAACGCGGAAAGCGCAGACCAGAGGCCGAGCGGACGGCAGCAACACCAGCCAAGCGGACAGGCTGCGCACGCAGCGCTTCAACTGGCGCCAACGCCGAGCCCACACGCGCCCGTCGGCTCAGTACAAAGGGGTGAGTTCTTGAAACGTCCCCTCGGTCGGGCTGACAGGATTTGAACCTGCGACCCCTTGACCCCCAGTCAAGTGCGCTACCAAGCTGCGCCACAGCCCGAGAGCCCGACGAGCGGACTCTGGTGCCGCTCCGACCAGAGCGACCCGACAAGCATAGCGGACCCGCGCCTCCCGGCCGCGCACGGCAGCCAGCGGGCGCTCGGCGGGCCGGACCGTCGGGAGGATCGTCGTCAGCCGTGGAGGAACGCCGCAGCTCTCACACCCCACCCCCGGATCGTGTCCGGCGTCTCAGCGACCTCGAGCGTGGCGGACGGCAGCAGCTCGGCGAGCCGTTCGGCCGTGCTCACCGGATGCCCCGAGTCCGTCGCCCACGGCAGCAGCAGCGTCTCGTGCCCGATCGTGGCGACGACATCGGCATCGGGGAAGTCCGACCCGGCGGCGCCGCGGAACACCGACGGCAGCAAGTCCGCACGCACATCGGGGTCGCGATCGAACGCCCACCCGCCCTGCTCCAGGATCGGCACCGACGGAGCTGCCGCCATGGCACGGCGCCACCCGTCCATCCCCTCGCGTTCGACGAGGTCGGCACCCGCCCGGTACAGGTTCCCCTGGTTGGCCCGTGTCTCCCACGCCGTCGGCGGGATGCTGAGCACGAGGCGACGGAACCGTTCTGGGCGTCGCGTGGCTGCCCAGATGATCGTCGCTGTGCCCATCGACGCACCGATGGCATCAACTGGTGCATCCGGCGACACGGCGTCCGCGAGCGCCAGCAGGTCGTCGGCGAGCGCCGCCCATCGGTAGTCGGACGGCTGCGCACGACCGGTGGAGACCCCGTGGCCGCGAGCGTCGTACCGGACGAGGCGGGCGTCCGCGGCGACCGCGGACCAGTCGAACACGCCCTCGGCGTCCTCCGCCGCCCGGCTGGCGCCGAGGCCGTGCGCGACGATGACGACGCGGCCACCGGCACCCGAGACGTCGTACGCGAGCCGGGAGCCGGGGATGTCGAGGTGTCGATCGCTCATGCCACCACGGTAGGACGAGTCCGCGACGAGCGCCGTGCCTCCCGACGGATCCTGTGGACTCCGGTGGAGACTGGAGCGCATGTGGACGGGGACCTTGGAGTTCGACCTGCTGCTCGGTGATGTGCATTCCCTCAAGGAGAAGCGTGCGGTCGTCCGTCCCATCGTCGCGGAGCTCCGCCGTCGGTTCACCGTGAGCGCTGCGGAGACCGACCATCTCGACCTGCACCGCCGCGCGGGCGTCGGGCTGGCGGCCGTGGCTGCCTCCGCCGGGCACGTCGTCGAGGTACTCGACGCGGCCGAGCAGTGGATGGCCGAGCGGCCGGAGGTCGACCTGCTGTCGGCACGACGCCGCCTGATCAGCTCCGAGGACTGATCCCACAGAGCGCCTACCCGCCTCGTTGTCCACAGGACGGCCGGGAGGCCCAGGTGTTGTCGGCCCCGCCTGTCACCATGGAGTGGTGACCAGCGATCCCGCCACCGTCGTGGCCCCGTCCGAAGCCCTCCGCGCCGAGGCGCTCGAGGCGCTGCACGCCCTGACCGGGCGGCAGGACGCCGTGTTCCACGACGGCCAGCTCGAGGCGATCAGTGCGCTCGTCGAACACCGGCAGCGTGCGCTCGTGGTGCAGCGAACCGGGTGGGGAAAATCGGCGGTCTACTTCCTCGCCACGTTGTTGCTGCGGCGCCGCGGCGCCGGTCCGACCGTCCTCGTCTCGCCACTGCTGGCGCTCATGCGGGATCAGGTGGCGGCCGCGGCACGGGCCGGCGTTCGAGCGATGGCGATCAACTCGGCGAACGCGCACGAGTGGGGCGACATCACCGCCGCGCTCCGCGCCGACGAGGTCGACGTGCTCCTCGTCTCCCCCGAACGCCTCAACAACCCGCGCTTCCGAGACGAACAGCTCCCGACCCTGGTCGAACGGCTCGGCCTGCTCGTCGTCGACGAGGCCCACTGCATCTCCGACTGGGGTCACGACTTCCGCCCCGACTACCGGCGTCTCGCCGACCTGATCCGAGCCCTGCCGGACGGGGTTCCCGTCCTCGCGACGACCGCGACCGCGAATGCCCGGGTGGTGGCCGACGTCGAGGAACAGCTCACGGTCACACCGGACGCACCGGTGTTCACGATCCGGGGTTCGCTCGCGCGAGCGTCGCTGCGTCTCGGTGTGCTGGACCTCCCGGACGCGCGTGCTCGCCTCGGTTGGCTCATCGCGCACCTGCAGGACCTGCCGGGCAGCGGGATCATCTACACGCTGACGGTGTCGGCGGCCGAGGACATCGCTCGCCTCCTCCGCGAGGCCGGCCATGCCGTCAGGGCCTACACCGGTCGCACCGACGCCGAGGAACGCGCGCAGCTCGAGCAGCAGCTGAAGGACAACGAACTCCGCGCCCTCGTCGCCACGAGCGCCCTCGGGATGGGGTTCGACAAGCCGGACCTGGGGTTCGTCGTCCACGTCGGGGCGCCGTCCTCGCCGGTCGCGTACTACCAGCAGATCGGGCGTGCAGGTCGGGCCACCCCGAACGCCGACGTCCTGCTGCTCCCCGGTCGCGAGGACCGCGAGATCTGGCAGTACTTCGCGAACGCCTCGATGCCGTCCGAGGACCGTGCGAACGCCGTGCTCCGGCAACTCGAGCGTGATCGGGCGTTCTCGACGGTGGCGCTCGAAGGCCTCGTCGACATCAAGCGATCGACGCTCGAGCTGTTGCTCAAGGTCTTGGATGTTGACGGCGCGGTCCGCCGCGTGTCCGGCGGCTGGGTCGCCACGGGTGAACCCTGGCAGTACGACACCGAGCGGTACGCACGAGTCGCGCAGGCGCGCATCGCCGAGCAGGAGTCGATGATCCGGTACGAGCACGCGACGACGTGCCGGATGCAGATGCTGCAGCAGGACCTCGACGACCCGACCGCGGAACCCTGCGGCCGCTGCGACATCTGCGCAGGCGCGTGGTACCCGGCCGATGTGGCTGCAGCCGCCTCGTCCGAGGCGGCTCGCACGCTCGACCAGGTCGGCGTCGAGATCCCGCCGCGACTCCAGTGGCCGTCCGGGATGGACCGGCTCCACGTCTCCGTCAAGGGCAAGATCACTCCAGCCGAACAGGTCGCGACGGGCCGGGCCGTCGCGCGCCTCACCGACCTCGGCTGGGGCGGCCCGCTCCGCGCGCTGTTCGCGCCAGACAGCGCCGACGCCCCGATCAGCGCGGAGCTCATGCAGGGCTGCGTCCGCGCGCTGCGCGACTGGCCCTGGGAGGCCCGACCCACCGGTGTCGTCGCGCTTCCGTCACGGACGCGACCGCTCCTGGTCGCTTCGCTCGCGGGGGAGCTCGCGCGGATCGGCAAGCTGCGGTTCCTCGGGACTCTCGAGCGAACGGGCGGCACCATGCGCGCGGACGGCGCGACGAACAGTGCGTATCGACTCGCCGGCATCTGGGACAGCGTGCGCGTCGGACCCGACCTCGGAGCCGCGCTCGAGGAACACCACGGGCCGGTGTTGCTCGTCGACGACCTCGTGGACAGCCGGTGGACCATGACCGTCGCCGGACGAGTGCTGCGGCAGGCCGGAGTCGAGCAGGTCCTGCCATTCGCACTCGCTGTGGTGGCCTGACCGAGCACCCGGAACGCCAGCGCGACGGATCAGCGCGAGCCGCATCAGCTCCGGCTGCCTCAGCTCCGTTCCCGCCGGCTCCTGATCCGCGGCGCGGGCTTCGGGAACGCGGCGCGCATGTGGTCCGACGTCAAGAAGTCACCGATCCCGATCATGAGCAGCGAGAACAGGATCTGCTCGACGACCATCCAGAACGGGTACAGGCCGGGGATCGCGGCGATGACGAGCGTGACGACGGGGAAGATCCTGCTGAACAGCCGCAGCCGTGAGTACGCCCAGTAGTACCCGAGCTGCGCCCGCCACGCGAACACGGAGAGGGTCAGGGTGATCAGGAGCACAACGGTCGCCCGGAACCACACTGCCCATGGAACGGCGACGCCGGCCCGTGTGAGCACGACCGCGATGACGATGGCGGTGAGCCCCACGAGCGTCTCGGCCACGAGGAGCCAACGGATCCATCGGAACGCGCGCACCGTCCGCGGATCCCGCCGCATGTCCTCACGGATCACGTACCCGGCCTGACGCCCACCGGCGAGGCGGTCGAGGCGCAACCGGCACCACGCCCGATCCGCGAGCGCTGCGAGTCCGTGCAGACCGTTGCGCTGGCCGTGGCCGAGTGCACCGCCGTGCGACGCCTGCGTCATCCTCGTTCTGCCCTCCGGGTCGATCCCGAGCATCAATGGTGCCGCATCGGTCGCTGAGAGAACGGTTCACACGGGTGGTCGAGCGACCGGCGACGCGAGCCAAGTGTCCGCACGACCCCCAGCACGATGACCGGCCGCACGGCACGGCACGGCACGGCACGGCAGCGATGCATCAGTAGGAGTCGCCGGGCAGCACACCCCCCGGCAGCACGACGCACCGCGAGAACGAGTCGATCCAGATCGCCGTCGGGTCCGAATCCGGCCCGGGTCCGATCAGGTACTGCTCGTCGTGGGGCAGGGTCAAGGTGACCCCGCGATCATCGGCAGCGTCCGTTCGTATCGACACGACGCCGTCTCCGGCCTCGACGAGCGCCCGCCGGATCATCTCGACCGCAGGCCGAACCTGATCGGCGTCATGCAGGTACACCCACGTCCGGCCCGTCCAGGATTGTCGACCGTCGGCGCAGCTCAGGAACGAGCCCTCGTCCAGCGACCGCGTGCGGTCGACGAGTTCGGCGGGGACGAGATCGGCGATCTGGTGCTCCCGGCGCTGCACGCCGGCCTTGACCTCAGCGATGGTCGGTTCGCCCGGGGTCCGGGTCGGCGTGGGTGGCGAGGGTGGTTGGATCACGGCGCAGCCTCCGAGTGCGGTCAGTACGGCGATCGCGCAGACGGTACCGGCGAACGAGTTCGTCAGCGGACCGGTCAACGCAGCACCTGCCGGTCGAGGTCCTGGAGGAGCGGGCGGTTGGCCGGCGCGTTCGACGCAACCAGCGAATGGTTGCTCGTGAGGGCACCGAGCTCTGCTTCGACCCTCGCCGCGAGCCCGGGTGTGCGATCCGCGGCGTCGTCAGCGGGGCTGCGGTAGTACGGACCGTGCTCGAACGCCGGCTCGTGTCGCGGGTTGACACCCTGCCAGACGGCATCGAGCACGGGCGCCTGGAGCACCTGCAGGACGTCGTTGTACGAGTAGTCGAAGTACTCGGTGGCCGGATCCGCGCGCCAGTCCAGCGGCATCCCCGCACCGGAGAGCGAGACGACGGCGTCGTACCGGCTTCCGGCGACCTCGGACGCGGCGACGTTCGCCAGGCCCCAGCTGTGTCCGATCGCCGTCGACCGGGCAGCGGCGAGAACTGGATCGGACTCAACGCCGCGGGTGAACGACGCCAACTGTCGGCCACTGCGGAGCGCGAAGGCCGTGTCGTTGGCCTCGATCACGAAGCCCTTCGCGGTCGTTGTCCCGTCCGGCTCCACGACTCCGGGGAATCGGCCGTCCTTGTACACGAACACGACCGCGTCCTCCTGGTGTCGCCTCGACAGGTACGCGGGCACCTGCCGCACTCCCCCGCCGTACATGGCGTCGAGGTTGGTGAAGGTCCCGGGCACGTAGGTGATCACGTGCCTCGTCGCCGGGCTCGGCGTCCCGAGGACCTCGATGATTCGGCTGTGGTCGATGTCCAGCAGGTACGTCCGTCGGCGTCCGGCCACGACGAGTGCCAGGTACGCGCGTTCCGCGTCGAGCTGGGCGATGCGCTGTCGGAGGTCCCCCTCGCCGCGGCGGCCACGCGCGACGAGGGCGGCACGCTCATGGTCCAACCGACGGATGCGGCGCACCGCCACGTGCCGGTTCGCGGCGACGCGCGCCTCCACCGGGACCCCGTCGAGCGACCCGAAGAACGACGGCAGTGCTGCGAGCAGCGTCGACTGGACGGCCGTGGTGCCATCACTGACGCCCATGCTGTCCCAGCGGCGCCTGACCGCGTCGGCGCCGCCGGAGAAGGCAGCCCGCACGAGCGCACGGTGCGCGTCTGCGTAGGACCTCACCTGCTCAGGCGTCATCGCGGCGAGCAAGGCGACGAGGTCCGTGGCCGATGCCGCCACGCCTGCGCGCCGGACCACGGCGTTCGCATCGTCGGCGTCGTGCAGCGCCTCGACGAAGGCGCCGTCGAGGCGACGCCTCCGGACGCGGAGGTCCTCAAGCGCCGATTCCACGTCTGCGCGCTCCCGTTCGGCGAGCGCCGCCGTGTCCTCGGCACGAGCGCGCTGCTGACGGAGGCCCGCGAGGTCCCCGGGTTCACCCGCACCGAGTGCCGTGACGCGGTGGAACTGGTCGTCGAGGTCCAGGAGCCATGTCCGCTCGGACCCGATGGTCGCCTCGGCCTCGGCGAGCTGACGGAGGGCTTCGCGCTGTTCCTCCTGGATCTCAGCGACGCCGTCCGCGTACCGGGCGAGCGCCGTTTCGTGGAACTGGAGACCGGCCTCCAGGACGAGTGCCGAGGCCAGGACGGACGGCACGGTCGCGGCGAAGGCGTCCGCGGCCGACCCCGCCCATGCGGTGTGGTCGAACTCGGTTGCCGAGCGGACGGCGCGGACCGCAGCCGAGGTGGCACGCAGGACCGCATCACGGTTGCGCGCCAACGATCGGAGCTGACCTGGGTCTCCCGCGCCCGGGTCGTCGTCGGTCATCGCGCCGCGACGGCCAACAGCCCGTCGCATTCCGCCATCCGGTCAGCGGTGGTCCGCGCAAAGGCACCGAGGTGGTGGAGGTCGTCGGCACACGCGCGGGATCGCGCCACCTGTCGAGCGACCACGTCGTCGAGTTCCGCGACCACGTCGGCTCGCCCGACCGCGTCGTCGTGCGGCCCGAGCATGCGCGGGTCGATCAGCACGCGGTCCGCGGCATCGTCCAGCGTGCGTGCGAGTGCCTCCAGTTCCGCGCGGCTGATGCGGAGTTCGTCCGTCGTCGATCCCGCCATGGTTCCCCCTCGTCCCGTCGCCCACGTCTGCTGTGCTGCCGGGCCGGTGACAGACCCGGCAGCACCCGCGGGGCCCCCGTCCCGCTCCCTCAGGCTAGCCGACCGATCGACTGATATTTGACCAACGGCTGCGAGGAGATCGAGCAGGCGGGACAGCCGAGGACGCCCGCGGGCATCGAGGAGGGGGTGCCGTCGTGACGACGGCACCCCCTCCTCGATGTTCCGGACCTACGGCCGCTTCCGCCGCTCGCGCACGCGCATGTTGACGGTGATCGGGGTCCCCTCGAAGCCCCAGACCTCACGGAGGCGTCGGGTGATGAAGCGCCGGTACTGCGGGTCCAGGAACCCGGTGGTGAACAGGACGAATGTCGGGGGTCGCGAGGACGCTTGCGTCCCGAACAGGATCCGCGGCTGCTTGCCGCCGCGGACGGGGTGGGGGTGTTCTTGGACGAGTTCCGCGATGAAGGCGTTGACCTTCCCGGTGGGGATGCGCGTGTCCCACGAGTCGAGCGCGACCGTCAGCGCGGGCACCAGCTTCTCGAGGTGCCGACCGGTCCGAGCCGAGATGTTGACACGCGGCGCCCAGGCCACGTGTGCCAGGTCCTGCTCGATCTCACGCTCCAGGTACCGCCGGCGGTCGTCATCGAGCAGGTCCCACTTGTTGAACGCGAGCACGAGCGCGCGGCCGGACTCGAGGACGAGGTCGATGATCCGCAGGTCCTGCACCGAGATCGGCTCGGTCACGTCGAGGATGACGACCGCGACCTCGGCCTTCTCGAGCGCCGCCGTGGTGCGGAGCGACGCGTAGAAGTCGGCGCCCTGCTGCATGTGCACCCGCTTGCGGATGCCCGCCGTGTCGACGAAGCGCCAGACCCGGCCGCCCAGCTCGATCTGCTCGTCGACGGGATCGCGCGTCGTCCCGGCGAGGTCGTTGACCACCACCCGTTCCTCGCCCGCCGCCTTGTTGAGCAGCGAGCTCTTGCCGACGTTCGGTCGGCCGAGGATCGCGACGCGACGGGGGCCGCCCACCTCTTGCTTGGCGACCGCGGAGGTGTCGGGCAGCGTCGTCACGACGAGGTCCAGCAGGTCGGCGACGCCGCGACCGTGCAGGGCCGACACCGGGTGCGGCTCGCCGAGGCCCAGGTTCCACAACTCGTGGACGTCGAGCTCGCGGCGCTCGTCGTCGACCTTGTTCGCGGCGACGATGACCGGCTTGTCGGTTCCCCGGAGCATCCGCACGACGTGCTCGTCCGTCGCGGTCGCGCCGACGGTGGCGTCCACGACGAACAGGACGGCGTCCGCCAGGTCCACGGCGACCTCTGCCTGCGCCGCCACGGACGCGTTGATGCCCGTGGCGTCGGGCTCCCACCCGCCGGTGTCGACGAGCGTGAAGCGCTTGCCGTTCCATTCCGCCTTGTAGGAAACCCGGTCGCGCGTCACACCCGGGACGTCCTGGACGACTGCTTCGCGGCGGCCGAGGATCCGGTTGACCAGCGCCGACTTGCCGACGTTCGGACGTCCCACGATCGCGAGCACCGGCAGGGCCGGCAGATAGGTCTGGCCGTCCTCACCGAGTTCGGCCCCGTCGAGGAGCTCGATGTCCTCCTCGTCGAGGTCGTAGTCCTCGAGTCCAGCCCGGAGCGCGTTCGCCCGCTGTTCCGCGTCGGCGTCGTCGAGCTGGTCGAGCCGCTCGCCGAGCGCGCGGTCGTACTCGGGGAACGAGTCCCCGCCGGAGGAGTCGGCGACGTCGTCGCTCAGGTCGTCGGGATGCGCCATGTGTCAGTCCTGTGGGGTGGTGGCCGTTCGGGCCAGATCGACCACCGCCTGCACGGTCTGGTCGAAGTCGAGATCGGTGGAGTCGACGGTGGTGACACCGTCCGCGGCGTTCATGAAGTCGACGACCCGAGCATCGGCCTGGTCACGTCGCGCCAGGGCACGGGCCGTCTCCTCGGGTGTCTGCGTCGTCACCTCAGCAGAACGTCGGGCCATTCTAACCGACTCGTCCGCCGTGAGCAGGATCCGCACCTCGGCGTCCGGCGCGACGACCGTCGTGATGTCGCGCCCCTCGGTGATGATCCCCGGCGCGTCCGCACGGCGCATCACGTCGCGGAACAACTGCACGAGCTTGGCCCGGACGGCCGGGAGCTTGGCGATGTGCGCAACCGCAGCGGTCACCTCGGGTGTCCGGATCGCCTCGGTGACGTCCGTGTCGCCCACGCGGACGAAGTAGTCGTCGGGGTCGGTGCCGATCTGGTAGCGGAACGTGTCCCAGGACGCCACGACGGCTGCCGGGTCGTCCAGGTCGACGCCGGACCGGAGCGCGTGCCACGCGAGCGCACGGTAGGCGGCTCCCGTGTCCTGGTAGTCGAAGCCCAGCACCCGCGCCGCCGCCCGCGACACGCTCGACTTGCCGCTCCCCGCCGGACCGTCCACGGCGACCACGAACTTCGCGACGTACGCGCCCTGCGGCAGACCCGCGGGCAGGGGGTCCCGCATCGAGCCCGGCTCGCCGGCCGGACCGTCCGGAGCGCCGCCGAGCACGTCACTGATCCCGCCACCGGGAGCACCGCCGCCCGGTGTCGCCGGACCGGGCGCACCACCCGGAGTCGGGAGGCCGGCGTCGGGGCCGTCCGGACCACCGGTCACGCCGCTGTCGCCGAGCGCCGTGTCGCCCATCGCCGCGGTGCCCGTCTCGTCGGTGCCCATCTCGTCGGTGCCCATTTCGCCGGTGCCGTTCATGCCCATGCCGCTGCGATCCTCCATCCACGGCGCTCGAGCTCGTCGAGCAGCCGCTGTTCTTCCTCCGGTACCACCGAGACCTCGACGATGCCGATGGGCGCTCCCGGAGAGTGCTCGAGGCGCAGGTCCTCGAGGTTGACGCCGATCTGCCCGATCTCGGTCAGCAGGCGGGCCAGTTGGCCGGGCTGGTCATCGATGAGCACGACGACCTGGCTGTACCGCCGGGTCGTGCCGTGTTTGCCGGGCAGCCGGGCCACGCCGAGGTTGCCGGCGGCCATCGCGCCCGCGATCGTCCTGGGGGCTCCCGGGGCGGTGGGCTCGGCGAGCGCGGCGATGACGGCGTCGAGTTCAGCGCGGAACGCCTCGAGCACCGGCCGGATCCGCGGCGCGTTCGCACCGAGGATCTGGACCCAGAGGCCGGGATCGCTTGCGGCCACCCGGGTGACGTCGCGAACGCCGCCACCCGCGAGACCGAGCGACGTGTCAGGAGCGTTGCGCAGCTGCGAGGCCATCAGCGTCGACACGAGTTGGGGCGCGTGGGACACCAGGGCGACGGCCTCGTCGTGGGTGTCGACGTCCATCTCGACGACGGTCGCGCCGAGGTCCAGCGCGAGGTCCTCGACGGCCACGGCACGCTGATGCGTGATGCCGTCGTGGCCCGCGATGACCCAGGGCCGTCCGATGAACAGGTCCGCGCGCGCGGCGATGGCGCCGCTGCGCTCGCGACCCGCCATCGGGTGCGATCCCACGTATCGGCTGACGTCCGCTCCGCGCTGTCGGAGCGCTGCCAGCGGACCAGCCTTGACGCTCGAGACATCGGTGACGACCGCGTCCGGGTGTGCGTCCAACTCGCGTGCGACGACCGACGCGGTCACGTCCGGTGGCACCGCGACGACGACGAGGCCGGGGCGGTCACCGTCGGACGCGAGTCGACCGGCCCCGTAGTCCGCGGCGAGCGCGAGCGCTGCAGGCGAGGCGTCGTCGAGGACGACGTCCACGCCCTGTTGCCGGAGCGCGAGTCCGATCGATGCGCCGAGGAGCCCGGTCCCGACGATCCGGACCTGTCCGCTGACCCGACGCTGGCCGGTGGACTCGGGCGCGGCGGTCGGGGCGGTGCGGGAGGGCCCGGACGAGGCCGACGGATCCGTTCGGGTCACGGTCGTGTCCTCTCCATCACACGCAGGGGCCCGAGGACGACGGCGCTCGGGGCGCCCCGGTACCGCGGGCACCACCCGAGCCTACCGATGCCCGACGCGACGGCTCGTCGTGGCCGCAGCGCGTCAGTCCTCCGGGTCCCGCTCCACACGGTCCGATCCACGGTTCCGATGCCGTCGCGCGATGGTGAGCAACGCTCCGAGCTCCTGCGTCGTCAACGCACGCTGCCGGCCCACGCCGAGCGTGCCGAGGTGGAGCGGCCCGAACGACCGACGCACGAGCTCCTCGACCGGGTGACCGACCGCGTCGAGCATGCGACGCACGATCCGGTTCCGTCCGGAGTGCAACGTGATCTCGACCAGGGAGGACCCGCGCGCGTTCTCGAGCAACCGCGTCTTGTCCGCCTCGATCGGACCGTCCTCGAGTTCGACACCGTCGATGAGGCGCTGGATCGTCGCGGGCGTGACGCCGCCCTCGACCTTCGCGATGTAGGTCTTGGTCACGCCGAACGACGGGTGGGCGAGGACGTGCGCGAGCGCGCCGTCGTTCGTGAGGACCAGGAGGCCCGAGGTCTCGGCATCGAGCCGCCCGACGTTGAACAGTCGCTCGTCGTACCGGTCGGCGTACTGCGACAGGTCGGGCCGTCCGTGCTCGTCGTGCATGCTCGAGACGACGCCCGTCGGTTTGTTGAGCATCACGTATCGACGCGAGGTGTCCACCTGCACCGCGAGACCGTCGACGGCGATCTCGTCGTGCTCGGGGTCCACGCGTCGGCCGAGAGCATCGACGACCTCGCCGTTGACCGTGACGCGTCCCTCGGCGATGAGGTTCTCGGCCACCCGCCGACTCGCGATCCCCGCTGCCGCGATCACCTTCTGCAGGCGCTCTCCCTGGGGCAGATCGCCGGCCGGGAGGCCCGCCCCATCCGGACCTCCACGCCCGGTTCCCGAGCCGGTCGCGTCGTCCCACTCGGGGATGATGGGGCGCTCCGGCGTCCCCTCGAGCGGGAGCCCTCGTTCATCCACGGCACCGGGCCGGAGCGGGGTGGTGTCCGGCCGGGCGGCGGGAGTGCGGCGCCCCGGTCGTCCGTCGTCGTCACGGCGCTGGTTCCGCGGGTTCGCGGTGCCGCCGACGTACCGACGACCGTTGTGCCACACCCGCGAGTCCGCGGGGTCGGACCGCTGCGCGTCGCGTCGAGGGTCTTGCCCACGGCCGCCCCGGGGGTCCCGCTCGCGGCCACCCCTGGAGTCCCGCTCGCGGCCACCCCGGTCGTCCTGTCGGCGATCGTCACGCCCGGCTCGCGGCCGAGAGTCGTCCCCGCCGTGTCGCCCGCCACGGAACCGCTCGTCCCGCGGAACACCCGGACGATCGCTCTGGTCGTCCCGACGTCGCTCGGGGCCGCCCCCACGGCGACCCTCGCCGCGCGAACCGAAGCCTCCCGTCGGACGGTCGCGGGACGGATGTTGGCCGTACGGCCGCTCGCCACGGGCGCCGTCATCGCGCCCACGGTCGCCGTACGGCCGACCGTCGTTCGGCCGCTCGCCACGGGCGCTGTCGCCGCGACCACGGTCGCCGTACGGCCGACCGTCGATCGGCCGGTCACCACGGGCGCCGTCACCGCGCCCACGGTCGCTGTACGGCCGGCCGCGATCGGGACGGCCGCGATCCGGACCGTCTCGATCCGGACGACCACGATCAGCGCCTCCGGCACCGGGACGAGCGCGGCCGTGCCCGTTCCGGTCCGGCCTCGATCGGTCGGACCGATCCCGCCCCCTCGGGTCCCGGTCGTCGTCATGCGCGGCCATCGGCGAATCCTTCCGTGCCGTCCTCGAGGAGCGGCGAGATGAGCGGCAGCTCCTCGAGCGTGTTGATCCCGAGCTGGGTGAGCAGCAGGTCCGTGGTCACGTAGTTGATCGCGCCGGTCTCGCTGTCGGTGAAGGACTCCGCGATGAGTCCGCGAGCCACGAGGGTCCGAACGACACCGTCCACGTTCACGGCGCGGATCGACGCGATCTGAGCACGTGTGATCGGTTGCTTGTAGGCGACGACCGCCAGGGTCTCCAGCGCTGCTTGCGAGAGACGGGCGGGACGTTCGGCGCGCACGAACTGCTCCACCACCGGGTCGAGTTCGGACCGGACGTAGAAGCGCCAACCGCCGCCGACCTCACGGAGTTCGAACCCTCGGCGGACCCCGCCGTCCGCCCCGTCGAAGTCATGGACGAGGCGGTCGATGGCCTGCCGGACCGCGGGCACGGGCGCGCCGACCGCGGTCGCGAGCGCGATCGGGGTCTGGGGTTCGTCCGCGATCATCAGGATCGCCTCGATCTGACGGTCGATCGGCACGCCGAGGCCTGCCGCGCCACTAGGAGCATCGTCGGCGCCGTTCGCGGCGTCCACTGCCTCGCCGTCACGGAGCTCCTGCTCGGCGAAGCGGGCCTCGGCGATCTCGTCGGCGCCGCCGGGCTCGTCGGAGCCGCCGGCACGACCGCCGCTGCTGTCATCCGTCATAGTCGGCTCCCAAGTTGGCGAGACTCTCGTCGGACCAGTGGTCCGCGGTCCAGCGGATGGTGAGCTCCCCGAGGGGCTCGAGCTGTTCGAACGCGATGGAGGCGTTCCGGTACAACTCGAGGATCGCCAGGAAGCGAGCCACCACGATACCCGTCTCGGTCACGCCGGCGATCAGTTGCCGGAACGTCACCTCGCCGCCGTTGCGGAGCATCGACACGACGATCGCGGCCTGCTCGCGGATGCTGACGAGCGGCGCGTGGAGGTGGTCGAGCCCCACCGTCGGGATCTCGCGCGGGGCGAGTGCGACGGCCGCGAGCGCCGCGAAGTCCTGCACGGACAGTGTCCAGACGAGCTCCGGGGTCCGAGCCCGGAACCGCTCCTCCAGCCGCACGGACCGGACGTGCCGGCGCACCTCGGTGTCCCACTGCGCTCCGAACCAGTGCGCGGCCTGCTTGAACGCCCGGTACTGCAGCAGCCGCGCGAACAGCAGGTCGCGTGCTTCGAGCAGGGCGACGTCCTCGGCGTCGACGAGTTCGCCCTGTGGCAGCAGCCCCGCGATCTTCAGGTCGAGCAGGGTGGCGGCGACGACCAGGAACTCGCTCGCCTCGTCGAGCTCCTCAGCGCTCTCGGCCGCCCGCACGTATGCGATGAACTCGGTGGTCACGGCGCTGAGCGCGACCTCGGTGATGTCGAGTTCACGCTTGGTGATGAGCGACAGGAGCAGGTCGAACGGCCCGTCGAAGTTCGCCAGCGTCACCCGGAACCCCGGGCGCCCGTCGGTCTCGGTGGCCGACGCGGTCAGGGCCTCCGGTGCCGTCCGCGTCGGGTCAGGCGACGGCGCCACGGAAGACGAGTTCCCGCGCGAGCGCCCGGTACGCAGCCGCTGCGGGGTGGTCGGGCGCGGTCTGGGTGATCGGTCGCGCGGAGACCGTGGCGTCGGGGAACTTCACGGTGCGCCCGATGACGGTCTCGAACACCTTGTCGCCGAACGCGTCGACGACCCGCTCCATGACCTCGCGCGAGTGCAGCGTCCGGGAGTCGTACATGGTGGCGAGGATGCCGTCGAGCATGAGCGCCGGGTTGAGCCGGTCGCGCACCTTGTCGATGGTCTCGATGAGCAGCGCCACCCCGCGCAGCGCGAAGAACTCGCACTCGAGTGGGATGAGCACGCCGTGCGCGGCCGTGAGGGCGTTGACGGTGAGCAGTCCGAGCGAGGGCTGGCAGTCGACGAGGATGACGTCGTAGTCGCGCGAGACCTTCCGCAGGACCCCGGCGAGGATCTGCTCGCGAGCGACTTCGCTGACCAGGTGGACCTCGGCTGCGGACAGGTCGATGTTCGCGGGGATGACGTCGAGCCCGGGCGTCCCCGTGCCCTGGATGATCGTGTTGGGGTCCTTCACCGTGCCGATGAGCAGGTCGTAGACGGTGGGGACGTCGTGCGTGCGGACACCGAGTCCCGCCGACAGCGCACCCTGCGGATCGAAGTCGACCGCGAGCACGCGGCGTCCGTACTCGGCGAGCGCTGCGCCGAGGTTGATCGAGGTCGTCGTCTTGCCGACGCCGCCCTTCTGGTTGCACAGGGTGATGATGCGGGCGGGCCCGTGGCCGTCGAGTTCTTCGGGCACGGGGAACGTCCGAACGGGTCGCCCGGTCGGACCGATCGCGGGCTGGGTCGTCGGGTTCGTGGGCACGCTGCAATCGTAGCGGCGGCCGACGACGCGGCCGGGAGGCGCACCCCACCCCGCCCCGCGCCGCACGCTCGGCGACGCGTGCCCGATCAGGCCCGGGTGCCGCCGGTGTGCACACCTGTCGGTCGTCGCGCCCGCGGGTGGCTCGTGACGTAGACGTCGTGGAGCATGTCGGCGGTCACGAGCGTGTAGATCTGCGTGGTCGCCACGGACGCGTGGCCGAGCAGCTCCTGCACGACCCGGACGTCGGCCCCGCCTTCGAGCAGGTGCGTCGCGAACGAGTGCCGGAACGTGTGGGGCGAGACGTGCGCGGTCAGGTGGGCGCGTTCGGCAGCGGCCTGGATCACCAGCCATGCACTCTGCCGGGACATGCGCGCCCCGCGGACACCGAGGAACAGCGCGGGGGTCGCCGTGCCGCGCGCGGCGAACACCGGCCGAGCCCGGACCAGGTAGGCGTCGATGGCGGCTCGCGCGTAGCTGCCGAGCGGCACGATCCGCTGCTTGTTGCCCTTGCCGGTCACCCGGACCACGGCGATCTCCGACTCGTCCCCGTCCTCGTCGTCATCGTCGGGCGGCAGGGCCGTGACGTCGTCGACGCTGAGGCCGACCGCCTCGGAGATCCGGGCCCCCGTCGCGTACAGGAGTTCGAGCAACGCGCGATCGCGGAGCTGCACGGGATCGTCTCCGTCGACGGCGGCGAGGAGTGCGCCCATCTGGTCGATCGTGATCGCCTTCGGCAGTCGCATGGGGGACTTCGGCGGTCGCACGGACGCGGCGGGATCCGCGGGCAGGACGCCCTCCGCAGCGGTGAACGCCGAGAACGACCGGATCGACGACAGCATCCGGGCGATGCTCCGGGGCGCGAGCGGCCCCTCGGGCCGGGTGGCCAGGGAGGTGACGAAGTCGGACACGTGCGACTTGGTGAGACGTCGGACGTCCTCGACCACGACCGCCCCGTCCGGGTCCGACTCCAGCCACTGTCCGAACGCCGTCAGGTCTCGTCGGTACGCCGCGAGCGTGTGCTCGGACAGTCCCCGCTCCACGGCGACGTGGCGCAGGTAGCTCCCCACGGCAGCGTCGTACGTCGTCACGGCATCCAGGCTAGGCGACCGAGGTCCCGGTCCGCCCGACGCGGACCCACCCCGCGGACCCACCCCGCGAGGTCGAGCGGGCCTCCGACGTGGCCCGAGCCCGCGATCCCGACCCTGCCCTCGGTCCTCCGCGTCAGCGGGACTCGACCCGGTCCACGGCGAGCGCCGCCAGCGACAGGATCGCGTTGCCGAGCCGACCACCGAGCACGCCCTGCACGACGTCCTCGCGCGGCACCCACCGCTTCACGATGTCGGCCTCCTCGAAGGAGCGCTCGAACGCCTCGTCCTTGGCACGGACGCCGCGGGCACGGTAGACGATGATCACCTCGTCGCTGCCGCCCGGCGACGGGGTGAAGCGGAGCAGTTCCGACCAGTCGTCGGCCTCGAGGTCGGCTTCCTCGCCGAGTTCGCGCTTCGCGGCGTCGAGCGGGTCCTCCCCCTGCTGGTCGAGCAGCCCGGCGGGCAGCTCCCAGTCCCGCTTGCGGATCGGGTGCCGGTACTGCTGGATGACGAGGACCCGGCCTTCGTCGTCCTCGGCGTAGACGGCGACGGCGCCGGTGTGCGCGATGTACTCGCGCACCATGTCCTCGCCGTTGTAGTCGACCGTGTCCTTCCGGATGTCCCAGACGGCGCCCTCGTACACGACCTCGGACGCCTTGAGCGGTGGTTCCAGGTGCTCGTCGGCGAGCGGGGTCTCAGCGGGCGTGGGTTCGGGGTCGTTCGTCGCGGTCTCGGTCACCCGTCCATCCTGCACCTCGTCGGCAGGACGGCGCCCGCCCGCTGCGAGCGGCGGTGGAGCGAGCGGCACGGCGGGGAGCTGTGGACGACGAACGACGGGAGGGACGACGCCAGCCGGCACCGTCCCTCCCGTCACCGTCGCACGACGGTCAGACCGATTCGGTCTCCGGCTCCTGCACCTCGAACAGTCGCGAGGCCTCCTGACGGTCCAGCGCCGCGGCGACGAGGCCGGCGAAGAGCGGGTGCGCGTGGTTCGGCCGCGACCGCAGCTCCGGGTGCGCCTGGGTGCCGATGTAGAAGGGGTGCACGGACCGGTCGAGCTCCACGTACTCGACCAGCGTGCCGTCGGGCGACGTCCCCGAGAACACGAGACCGGCGTCGGCGATCTGGTCGCGGTACTTGTTGTTCACCTCGTAGCGGTGACGGTGTCGCTCGGATGCCTCCGCCGCGGCGTACAGGTCGCGGGCGAGCGTGCCCTCGCCGAGCTCGGCCGGGTACAGGCCGAGCCGCATCGTCCCGCCGAGGTCGCCGCCCGCGATGATGTCGACCTGCTCGGCCATGGTGGCGATCACGGGGAACGGCGTCTCCGGGTCGAACTCGGACGACGACGCGTGCGGCAGACCCGCCTCGTTGCGCGCGTACTCGATGACCATGCACTGCAGACCGAGGCACAGACCGAGGGTCGGGATCCCGTTCTCGCGGGCGAACCGCAGCGCACCGAGCTTGCCCTCGATCCCGCGGACGCCGAAACCGCCCGGCACACAGATGCCGTCGACGTCACCCAGGTGCTTCGCCGCACCCTCGGGCGTCTGGCACTCGTCCGACACGACCCACTTCAGCAGCACCTTGGTGTTGTGCGCGAAGCCGCCGGCCCGCAACGCCTCGGTGACGGACAGGTAGGCGTCCGGCAGGTCGATGTACTTGCCGACCAGTCCGATGGTGACCTCACGCTTCGGCTCGTGCACCGCGCGGAGCACCTCGTTCCAGCTCGACCAGTCCACCGGGCCCGCGGACAGCCCGAGCGCGTCGATGATGTACGCGTCGAGGCCCTGGTTGTGCAGCATGGTCGGGATGTCGTAGATCGACGGCACGTCCACCGCGTTCACGACCGCGCCCTCGTCGACGTCGCACATGAGCGCGATCTTCCGCTTGTTCGAGTCCGACACGGGGCGGTCCGAGCGGAGCACGAGCGCATCGGGCTGGATCCCGATCGAGCGCAGCGCGGCGACGGAGTGCTGCGTCGGCTTCGTCTTCTGCTCGCCCGAGGCGTTCATGAAGGGCACGAGGGAGACGTGCACGAAGAACACGTTCGCCCGCCCGAGCTCGTGTCGCACCTGGCGGGCCGACTCGATGAACGGCTGCGACTCGATGTCGCCGACGGTGCCGCCGACCTCCGTGATGATCACGTCGGGCTGCGGGTCGTTGCTCGCCTGCTCCCGCATCCGGCGCTTGATCTCGTCCGTGATGTGCGGGATCACCTGCACCGTGTCGCCGAGGTACTCGCCCCGGCGCTCCTTGGCGATGACCGACGAGTAGACCTGCCCCGTCGTGACGTTCGCGGACTGCGACAGGTTGATGTCGAGGAACCGCTCGTAGTGGCCGATGTCGAGGTCCGTCTCGGCACCGTCGTCGGTGACGAAGACCTCGCCGTGTTGGAACGGGTTCATGGTGCCCGGGTCGACGTTGAGGTACGGGTCGAGCTTCTGCATCACGACGCGCAGGCCCCGCGCGGTGAGGAGGTTGCCGAGGCTCGCGGCGGTGAGGCCCTTGCCGAGCGAGGAGACCACGCCACCGGTGACGAAGATGTGCTTCGTGACCTTGGAGGGCTGGTCAGGAGAAGAGGATCGAGTACCGCCGCTGAAGATGTCCGCCACGGGCTTCCATTGTATGGCACGGGGCGTCACCCCGTCGATGCCGCCCGGAGCGGCGGGCGGCGCCGGCGGCGGTCCGGGTGTGTCGCGGCGCCACGCCCTGGGACGCGACGCCGATGGAGCGCTCGTCCGGTCCGCGCGGCGCCCGCAGGATGCCGGGAGGCCCGACCGCCGCCCGCCTCAGACGCTCGCCGCCGCCATCTGCAGCAGTTCGCGCGCGTGCTCGATACCGCTCTCGCTCTCGTCGAGTCCGGACAACAACCGCGCCATCTCCTGCAGTCGCTCCTCACCCTGCAGACGCTGGACGCTGCTCGAGGTGACGGCACCCGAGGCGTCCTTGACGACCCGCAGGTGGTTCGTGGCGAAGGCCGCCACCTGCGCGAGGTGCGTGACCACGACGACCTGGGTCGTCCGCGCGAGGCGGGCCAGGCGGCGTCCGATCTCGATCGCCGCCGCTCCCCCGACCCCGGCGTCGACCTCGTCGAAGACGAACGTCGGCACGGTGGTCGTGCCGGCCATGACGACCTCGATCGCGAGCATCACGCGGGACAGCTCGCCGCCGGACGCACCCCGGCCGATAGGCCGCGGGTCGGATCCCGAGTGCGGCTGCAGCAGGATCGCGACCTGGTCCCGTCCGGCCTGCCGGTACTCGCCGGCATCCGTCACCTCGACGACGAGTCGAGCCCCGGACATCGCGAGCGACGCCAGCTCGTCGGTCACCCGTGCGGCGAGGTCCTCGGCCGCGGTCGTCCGTGCGGCGGTGAGGGCGGTCGCCGTCTCCTCGAGCACGGCGAGGTCCGACTCCACCGCGGCCTCGAGCGCCACGATGCGGTCGTCGTCCCCGTCGAGTTCGAGCAGACGGTCGGACGCCCGCCGCCCGAACGCGATGACGTCGTCGACGTCGTCCCCGTACTTCCGGACGAGCGCGGCGAGCACGGCCCGTCGCTCGTTGACGAGTTCGAGGTCGTGCGCGGCATCGCCGTCGAGCGAGCCGAGGTAGCTCGACAACGTCGACGCCGCCTCGCCGACCTGGTACCCGATGTCGGTGAGCTGGTCGAGGATCGGCGCGAGTTCCGCGTCGAAGCCGACCACCCGTTCGACGGCACGGCGCGCCGCCTCGACCAGCCCGACCACGTCGGGTGTGCCGTCGAGCGCCTCGCTCGAGAGCGCCTCGTGGGCCAGGCCTGCGGAGAGGCGGAGCTCCTCGAGGTTGCCGAGCCGCTCGGCGCGTTCCGTGAGCTCGACGTCCTCGCCGGGTTGCGGGTCGGCCGCCTCGATCTCCGCGCTCGCGGCCCGCAGCGTGTCCGCCTCCCGGATGCGTTCCTCCCGATCGCGCGTCAGGCCCTCGAGGTCCCCCGCATGCTGCTGCCAGCGGTCGTACGCCGTGGTGTACGCGGCGAGCGCGTCGCGGAGTGCCGAGCCGCCGAAGGCGTCGAGCGCGGCGCGCTGCGCGGTCGCCGAGGTCAAGCGGATCTGGTCGGACTGCCCGTGCACCGTGACGAGCCGGTCGGCGAGTTCCCCGAGCACCGCGACCGGTGCACTCCGTCCACCGACGGTCGCGCGGCTGCGTCCCTCGGCGGAGACCGTCCGCGTCAGGATGAGCTCGCCGTCCTCGACCGCTCCGCCGGCGTCCTCGACGCGCTCGACGACCGGCGAGTCGGCCTCGATCCGCCAGCGGCCCTCGACGACGGCCGACGCACTCCCCCGCCGTACCGACGACGCGTCGGCGCGCGCCCCGAGCAACAGGCCGAGCGCGGTCACGATCATCGTCTTGCCGGCACCCGTCTCACCCGTCACGACCGTGAACCCGGGGCCGAGTTCCAGCGTCGCCTCGCCGATCACCCCGAGGTCCCGGATCCCGATCTCGTCGATCACGATCCGTCCTCGTCGTGCTGGGGCCCACGCCATCCACTGACCGGCAGCTGGAACTTCGCGACGAGCCGGTCGGTGAACGGCGCGTCCTTGAGACGTGCGACCCGGACGGGCTGCGGCGAGCGCCGGACCTCGACGCGCGCGCCGGGAGGCAGGTCGTGGGTGCGTCGTCCATCGCACCAGAGCACGCCCAGGCCGGCCGTCCGGCGCAGGACCTCGACGGCCAACGTGCAGTTCGGACCGACGACGATGGGTCGTTGGAAGAGCGCGTGTGCCCCGAGCGGCACCATGAGGAGCGCGTCGACGTCCGGCCACACGATGGGACCGCCGCCCGAGAACGAGTACGCGGTCGACCCGGTCGGGGTGGACATGACGACACCGTCGCACCCGAACGACGAGAGGGGGCGGCCGTCGACCTCCATGACGACCTCGAGCATCCGCTCGCGGGCGGCCTTCTCGACGGTCGCCTCGTTGAGCGCCCAGGACGAGTAGACGACGTCCTGCCCCAGGATGACGTCGACCTGCAGGGTCACCCGCTCCTCGACGTGGTAGTCGCCGCTCAGCGCACGCTGCACGGTCTCGGCCAACCCGTCGCGCTCGCTCTCGGCGAGGAACCCGACGTGACCGAGATTGACCCCGACGATCGGCGCGTTGACGTCGCGCACCAGTTCCGCCGCGCGGAGGATCGTCCCGTCTCCGCCGAGCACGATCACGATCTCGAGTTCGGACGTCTGCACGTCGACCCCGAGGATGTCGACCTGGCCCACGGAGGCCTCGGCACGCCGGATGTCGGCGTACTCGTCGAACGGCATCACCGGGACGAGGCCTGCGGCGTGCAGCAGGTCGCACACCTCGAGCGCGGCGTCGATCGAGTCCCGCCGGCCGGTGTGCGAGACGAGCAGGATGTGTCGTTCGCCGGTCATCGCGTTTCCTCGTTCCTGTCCGTACCCGTTCGGTCCCGCGCTGACATCGTGCCCCGCACGGACGTCGTGCCCCGCACGGCGTTCGCTGCGAGCGCCGTCACCCGGGATCGCCACTCCGTGGGCTGTGTCCCGCCGCCCCGCACCAGGTGCACGAGGAACTCGTGGTTCCCGTGCGTACCGAGGATCGGCGACGCGATGACGCCCGCTACGCCGAACCCCAGGTCGTGCGCGGTCCAGAGGACGTTCATGACGGCGTCGTCGCGGAGGTCAGGATCGTGGACGATGCCCTCGCGGATGCCCGACCGCCCCACCTCGAACTGCGGTTTCACGAGCAGGACGTGTTCGTCGGCCGGGACCGCGTCGGCCAGCGCCGGGAGCACGAGTCGCAGGCTGATGAACGACAGGTCGGCGACGACCAGAGTCGTGGCCGCGGCCCGGGGATCCAGGGCGCGGAAGCCATCGGGCTCGAGGTTCCTGGCGTTCATCCCCTCGACGACAACGACGCGACGGTCCGACGCCACGCGGGGGTCGAGCTGCCCGTGACCGACGTCGAGCGCGATGACCCGGGACGCTCCTCGCTCGAGGAGCACCTGCGTGAAGCCGCCGGTCGATGCCCCGACGTCGAGCGCCACCCTGCCCGCCGGGTCCACCTCGAAGGCGTCGAGCGCCGCGACCAGCTTGTGCGCCGCCCGCGACACCCAGTCGTCGTCCGGTTCGACCGCGAGCGTGACGTCGGGGCGCACCGGCGACGACGGCTTCACCGCGGTGATGCCGTCGACCGCGACCCGGCCCGCCTGCACCAGCTTCACGGCGGCGGTCCGCGATCGCACGAGTCCCCGCTCGGCGAGCAGCGCGTCGAGCCGCACCGAACGCTCCACGGCACCGGTAGCAGCACCGGAACCAGAACCAGAACCAGAACCAGAACCAGAACCAGAACCAGAACCAGAACCAGAACCAGAACCAGCGTGCACACCGGCATCGGCGTCACCAGCGGTCCGAGCACCCGCGGCGGGCCGCCTGTCACGCACTCGCGCTGCCACCACCCTCGAGACGCGTGCGGAGCTCGTCATGGAGCTGCGCGAAGGCGTCGGCGCGCTCGGGGAGCGGCTGGTCCTCGATGAGCCGGACTCGGGAGATCAATGCGTCCCCTCCGGTCTCGTCGTGCTCACCCATGCGGTCCAGGCTACTCGCCGCCGTACAGCGCCGGATCGACGTCGATACCGTAGATCGCGAGCCCCGATTCCCAGATCGCGGTCGCCCCTGCCCGCAGGAGGTCGAGGGGGTCGTCACCGCGCTCCTCGACGCGAACGACGTGTGCCTGCATCCTCACGCGTGCCCCACCGACCCGCACGATCCGCGCTCCGTCGCGGTCGGTTTCGCGGTGCGTCACCGGGTACGGCTCGGCGAGACCGCGGAGGTCACCGAGGACCCACGTCGGCCGCGATCGCTCATCCGCGGCGAGGACCTGCTTCGCTTGGTCGATACCGGTGAGCACGAGCACGCTCGGGATACCGGCGTCGTTGGCACCCTTGATGTCCGTGTCGAGCCGGTCGCCGATGAACAGTCGCTGCGTTCCCCCGAACCGCTCGACCGCCGTCTCGAAGATCGCCCGTTCTGGCTTGCCCGCGACGACGGGCATGCGTCCCACCGCGTTGTGCACCGCCGCCACGAGTGTGCCGTTGCCCGGGGCGATGCCGCGCTCGACCGGGATCGACCAGTCCATGTTCGTCGCCACCCAGGGGATGTCCCGGGCCAGGGCGAACGACGCCTCGGCGAGTTGTCGCCACCCGAGATCCGGTGAGAACCCCTGGATCACGGCCGCTGGCTCGTCGTCGGCGGAGTCCGTCACCCGGAAGCCCCCGGCCTCGACGATGCTCGTCAGCCCGACTCCACCGATGACGAGGATCGTCGCCCCCGCTGGCACGAGCGTCGACAGGAGCCGGACGCCCGCCTGCGACGAGGTGACGACGTCGTCCGCTCCGACCTCGAGGCCATAGCCACGCAGGTGCTCGGCGACGTCAGCCGGGCGCCGGGACGCGTTGTTCGTGATGTAGCCGACGCGGGCCGTGGCCGACGCCGCGGTGAGTGCCTCGACCGCGTGCGGGATCGCCGCGGCGCCGCGGTACACGACCCCGTCGAGGTCCGTCAGGACGAGGTCGATGCCGTCCAAGGGCGGACGAGCTGCGTCAGCCGAGTCGGTGCGCGCCGATCCGGACCCATCGTCGCGCACATCGACCGCGCCCGCGATCGGTTTCGATCCGGACCGATCAGCGGTCTGCTCCGGATCCGTCGACGTCGATCGGGTCGGCTTCGTCGATCTCGAACGCTTCGTCGTCGATGTCATCCGACTCGATGACGCCGGCGACGTCGGGCCCTTCGTCGATGCCGTCGTCACCGGTGACGCCGTCTCCGCGCTCGACGAGTCCGTCGCTGGGTGCTTCCCCGTCGTCGCTCCCACTGCCATCGGCTCGCCCGGAGTCGACGGGGGCAAGCTCGTCGTCCTCGCCTCGCTCGTCGTCCGCTCCGTCGATCGCTTCCTCGACCACATCCACCGTCTCCCAAGCATCCTCATCAGCAGCCTCGGCGAGCGCCGCGGTAGCACGATCGACACGGGCCCACCATTCGTCGGCCTCATCTTGGCGGCCGAGCTCTTCGAGCGTCGCCGCGTAAGCACTGTAGAGCGACGGCGACCAGCTGTAGGCCGTCGCCGGGTCCAGCTGTGGAATCTCCAACTCGGCAAGCGCCGCTGTGGGATTCCCGAGGTCGAGCCGGGCTCCGGACATCGCGATCGCGAGTTCCACCTGCACGGGCACGTCGAGTGCCGCACGGTCGACGGACCGTCCCAGCTCGAGTGCGCGCTCCGGACGGCCGAGTCCGCGCTCGCAGTCGACCATCATCGGAAGCTGGTCGTTGCGCCCCGAGATACGGCGGTAGGTCCGGAGTTCCCGGAGAGCAGACGCGAAGTCACCCAGTCGGTAGGACGTGATCGCCAGGGTCTCGCGGACCACGGCGACGCGTCCAGCCCGACGTCCGGCGCTGACCGCGTGCGCGTGCGCGAGTTCCGGGTCGTCGTCGATGAGGAGTGCTGCGGCCACGAGGTGCTTCGCGACCCAGTCCGAGTTGTCCTTGCTCAGCGTCTTCAGCTCGGCGCGCGCCTGGATGTCGAGATCACGGGGCTGGATGCCCTCGGGAACGTCCGGGTCGTCGTGACGCGGACGGATGGACCGAGTACCGAACGGATCGCGGTCGACGAAGGCGTCCCGCGACCCCTCACCGAAGCGAGCACCTGCAGAGCGGGAGCCGTCACCGAAGCGCGCACGCTCGCGACCCCCGGCCCGCCCGTCCTGGCCGCGCGCCCGGTCGTCACGATCGCCGTACGGTCGACCGTCGCGCGGACCCTGCCCGCGGCTGGCTCCGCCCGAACGGCCGCCATCGGAACCAGCACGACGGCCGGCCCCGGCAGGTCCGCGGTCATCGCGCCGTTCACGCCGGTCGTCGCCGTACGGTCGGCGGTCGTCACCGCGCGTCCGGCGGTCGTCGCCGAAGCGCCTGCCCTCGTCGCTCCGGGCACGTCGGTCGTCTCCGGAGCGTGTGCGGTCGTCGCCGTACGGACGGCGACCGCCGTCTGCCGGACGGGAGGCCCGGCCACCATCTCGCCCCGCCGCACCCCGACCGACGCCGCCATGATCGAGCCTCGCACCGCCTTGTCCGCGCCCGCGGTCGTCGCGCCATCCCTGGCGGTCCGTACGGGTGCCGTTCGCCCGGAAGTCCCGCCCGTCGCGGCGCGGACGCTCCCCCTCGGAAGGACGTTGCAGGCGCCCAGGACGATCACCGTCGGCACGGCCGGATCCTCGAGGTCCACCCTCGACACCGCGGCCGTTGCCGTCTCGCGGTCCCCCTCGGTACGAACTGCCGCCCCGATCGTCGCGACGCTCGAACTCCCGGGGTCCCCGCACGTGCCCGCCGCGCTCAGCGCTCCGGCCTCCTCGGGGACCACGATCGCCGTCGGGGCGCACGACGTCACGCCGCTCACCGTTCTCCCGCCGGTGTCCGGCATCCCGCCACGATGCGGCGCCCCGGTCGTCACCCGATCGACCGCGCCGACCGTCAGCCCCTGATCGAGGACCAGCGCCAGAACCGGGCGCCCCGGTGGAACCGTCACCTGCTCGACCACTGCTCGAGCGGGAGGTTCCGTCGCGTCGGTTGCGCCGGTCGTCGCGGGCTTCGTCTTCGGGGCTGTCGGCCACCATGGCTCCTCGTACGTTCATCCGGAGGTCGTACCGGAGACGGTTCACTGTGTCGTTGTCCACGCTCAGTCCACCACGTGCCGGATGGATCCGCACACATGGCGCGACGGCGCACCGGGTTAAACAGAAATGGCCACCGGCCCTATCGGCATCCGGGGAACGAGTCCCAGGAGTCCGATGGAGGGCCGATGGCCACATCTTCACGTTGAGTCCGGCGGTGTCCTACTCTCCCACAAGGTCCCCCTTGCAGTACCATCGGCGCTGAGAGGCTTAGCTTCCGGGTTCGGAATGTGACCGGGCGTTTCCCTCTCGC
>NZ_QKTQ01000013.1:0-67668 GCF_003234875.1 Curtobacterium sp. MCBD17_028
CCCCCGCACCGCCCGCACCCGACCAGGAGGTCCAGCAATGCCCCGCACACCCCGCGCCCCGCGTCTCGGTCCCGCCCGCATCGCCTCGGTCCTCGTGGCCGCCACGGCTGCCTCCGTGCTCCTCGCCGGCTGCGGCACCTCGAGCTCGTCGTCGGACGCCGTCACGAGCACGAAGCTCACCGGCGAGCTCCCCGCCGCCGTCACGCAGAAGGGCTCGATCACGGTCGCCGGTGACGCGTCGTACCCGCCCATCGGCTACTACGAGGCGGACGGCACGACGCTGACCGGTGTCGACTACGCCCTCGCAGACGCGCTCGGCAAGGAGCTCGGCATCCAGGTCAAGGAGGTCAACGCCTCGTTCGACTCGATCATCCCCGGCCTCGCCGGCGGCAAGTACGACGTCGGGATGTCCTGGATCAACGACACCGACGAGCGGCGGAAGGTCGTCGACTTCGTCGACTACAGCAAGGACGGCGCGTCGATCTTCGGGTCGACCAGCACGAAGGACAAGCCCACGACGACCGCCGAGCTGTGCGGCCACTCCGTCGCGGTGCAGAAGGGCACCTCGGAGCAGACCGACGCCCAGACGGCCGCGAAGCAGTGCACCGCGCAGGGCAAGGGATCGGTGTCCGTGCAGGTGTTCCCGGACCAGAGCGCCGCCAACCTGGCCGTGAAGTCCGGCCGCGCCGACGTCTCCATCGCCGACACCCCCGTCGCCGCCTGGCAGGTCCGGAAGAGCAAGGGCGCGTTCGAGCTCGCGGGCGAGCCCTACGGCGCGGTCTACCACGGGATCGCGGTCAAGAAGGGCAGCGGTCTCGCGAAGCCGCTCGCGAAGGCGTTCCAGAAGATCATGGACGACGGGACGTACGCCCGCATCCTGAAGAAGTGGGGCATGAGCGAGGCTGCGATCGACGCCCCGCTCGTGAACGGCCAGCCGCTCTCCTAGGGCCGGCGGACGAGAGGACACCATGGCAACCACCACGCCCACACGCACCAGCGCGCAGCGCCCACCCATTGCCCGACGCCGTCACTACGGCCGGTGGACGGCGGCCGTGATCCTGCTGCTCGTCGCCGCCGTCGTGGCGCACTCGCTCGTCACCAACCCCCGCTACGAGTGGGGCGTCGCGTTCACGTGGTTCCACTCGCCGCGGATCCTGCTGGGACTCCTGCGGACCCTCGAACTGACCGCCGTGTCCATGCTCATCGGGGTCGTGCTCGGGGGCGTGGTGGGCGTCATGCGCATGTCGAGCAACCCCGTCGTGGCGGCGGTGGCGTGGTTCTACGTCTGGTTGTTCCGCGGCACGCCCGTGTTCGTCCAGCTGCTGTTCTGGGGCTCGATCTCGGCGCTGTACCCGGTGATCACGGTCGGCATCCCGTTCGGCCCCGCGTTCGCCCACTTCTCGGCAAACGACGTCGTCACGCCGTTCATCGCCGCGATCCTCGGGCTCGGCCTCAACGAGGGCGCGTACATGGCCGAGATCGTCCGCGCCGGACTCCGGTCGGTCGACCCCGGGCAGCGCGAGGCGGCGGCAGCGCTCGGCATGAACCCCAGCCGGGCCCTCGTCCGGATCGTCATGCCGCAGGCCATGCCGGTGCTCATCCCGCCCACCGCGAACGAGCTCATCGGGCTGCTCAAGTCCTCGTCGATGGTGTCCGTCCTGGCGTTCCCCGAGCTCCTCTACTCGGCGCAGCTCATCTACTCGGACAACTACCAGACCATCCCGCTGCTCCTCACCGCGTCGATCTGGTACCTCGTCGTGACGTCCGTCCTCAGCGTCGGGCAGTACTTCCTCGAGCGGCACTACGGCCGTTCGTTCAGCGCCCGCGTCAGCCGCCGGGCGGTCCTCGCACCGAAGGGCGGGTCAGCCGTATGACCGACACCATGACCCCGCGGGCGACCGCGACCGATCCCATGGTCGAGATCCGGGGCCTGAGCAAGCGGTTCGGGCACGACGAGGTCCTCCGGTCCGTCGACCTCGAGGTGGACACCGGCAGCGTCTGCTGCCTGCTCGGCCGGTCGGGCTCGGGCAAGTCCACCCTGCTGCGGTGCATCAACCAGCTCGAGACGTTCGAGGACGGCGAGGTGTTCGTCGGCGGCGAGCGCATCGGCTACCGCGAGCGCGGCGGCAAGCTCCACCCGCTCGGGCACCGCGACCTCGCTCGGCAGCGGCGTGCCATCGGCATGGTGTTCCAGCGCTTCAACCTCTTCGGTCACATGACCGCGCTCGAGAACGTCGTGGAGGCCCAGGTCGGCGTGCTCGGACGGTCCGCCGCCGACGCCGCCGAGCGCGGACGCGCCCTGCTCGACCGGGTCGGCCTGGCCGCCCGCGCCGACCACTACCCGCGGCAACTGTCCGGTGGCCAGCAGCAGCGCGTCGCGATCGCCCGCGCGCTCGCGATGGAACCCTCGGTGATGCTCTTCGACGAGCCGACGTCGGCACTCGACCCGGAGCTCGTCGGCGAGGTGCTGTCGGTCATGCAGGACCTCGCGGCCGACGGGATGACGATGATCGTCGTCACGCACGAGATCGGATTCGCCCGCGAGGTCGCCGACTCGGTCGTGTTCCTCGACGGTGGCCGCATCGTCGAGCAGGGTTCCCCGTCCGAGGTGCTCGTCGCGCCCGCTCACGAGTCGACCCGGACGTTCCTGGCGCGCGTGCTCCGCGAGGACGCCGCGTGAACGTCCTCGTCCTCGTCAAGGACATCGACGCACCCGGCGGGACGGCGATGAGCGGGGTGGACCCCTTCGCGGTCGCCGCTGCGGTCGCCCTCGCCGGCCCCACCCCCGTCACCGCGGTGACCCTCGGACCCGACCGGTCCGTCGCGTCCCTGCGCGAAGCGCTCGCGCTCGGCGCCCGGCGCGCGGTGCACGTCCTCGATCCGCATGGCGCCTGCGACCTCGCGACCGCCGCGCACCGGCTGGCCGCCGTCATCACGCGGATCCGCCCCGACGTCGTCCTGCTCGGTCGCGAGGCCACCGACACCCGCAGCGGCGTCCTCGCCGCCATGCTCGCCGGGGTCCTGGGATGGCCGTTGCTCGCGGCCGCGGACCGCATCAGCGCCACCGGCAGCACACGTCCGGGAGGCCCGACCCCCGCACGGACGGCGCTCACGGCCCGTCAGCGCACCGACACCGCGACGCACCTCGTGTCGGCGCCCCTGCCCGCGGTCGTCAGCGTGGCCGAGTACGGCGCGGAGGTCGGCCCGCTCGAAGCCGCGGATCTCCGGCGCGCCACGACGACGCCCGTGGAGCGGTGGCACGCGGACGACCTCGGCGTCGGGCCCACGGTGCCCGCGTGGCACGAGGTCGAGCGCGTCCCCCGCCCGGTCGTGCGCCGTGCCGGTCGGCGGGTCGCCGGTCACGACGAGGCGGCCGTCCTCGCGCTGTTCGCCTCGCTCGGCCTCGCCCCCGCGGTCGCCGCGGTCCCCGCATGAGCACGGTCGTCGTCCTCGAGACCGGGGAGGCCGGTGTCCCCGAGGGCACGCTCGGCGCGCTCGCGCTCGCCGTCGGGCTCGGGGACGTGCTCGCGGTCGTCTCGCACGCCGGCCCCGACGTGCTCGCGACACTCGCCGCCGCCGGGGTCGCCGAGGTCGCCGCGCTCACGGCCGACCCGTCCGGGCCACCAGCCGATGCGGCGCAGGTCGCCGCCACGCTCGCGCAGCTGCTCGGCCCGGACCCCGACGACGCCCGCACACCTGCCGACGGCCGGACACCTGCCGATGAACCGACACGTGCCGACACCGGCAGGCACGCCGACGTCGTCGTGGCCGCGCCGACCCCCTGGGGCCGCGAGGTCCAGGGGCGTCTCGCCGTCCGCCTCGGGGCTCCCCTGGTGACCGGCGTCGAGCAGGTCCGTCGCACGGACGGCCGGGTCGTCGTCGTGGTCGACGCCGGTGACGGCACCACGGCCGTCCGGTCGACCGCCGGGCGTCCGGTGCTCCTGCTGGCCGCGCCGGGCCTCCCGGTCGATGCCGACCCGGCGCACGACGGGGCAGACGGTGGCGGCGGCGCACGGGCCGGTCGTGACGTCCCGACCGACGGGCTCCGTGCGGTCGCTGCACCGATCGTGCGCCGGCTCCCCGCGGCACCGACCGCGGTGCCCGCCGTGGGCGTCGCGTCCGTCGTCGACGAGGACGCCGTCGGCGCTCCGCTCGCGCGTGCCCGCGTCGTCGTCGCCGCGGGCCGGGGGCTCGGATCCGCCGCGCAGGCGGACGCCCTGCGCCGGTGGACGGAGTCGGTCGGCGCCGTCTTCGGTTCCGCGCGCGGACCGGTCGAGGCGGGCTGGGTGCCCTTCGACCGGCTCATCGGGCAGACCGGCACGACGATCAGCCCGGACGTCTACGTGACGTTCGGGGTCTCCGGCGCGCCCCAGCACCTGGCGGGCGTGCGGGACGCGGGCACGATCGTCGCCGTGAACAGCGACCCCGACGCCCCGATCATGCGCGGCGCCGACGTCGCGGTTGTCGGGGACGCGGTCGCCGTGCTCCGGCTGCTCAGCCGCGCGTGATCCGCCCGGCGGTGCGCCGGGCATGACCGGTCAGGGCACGAGCACGATCTTGCCGCGCGCGTGACCCTGCTCGAGCTCCGCGTAGGCGTCCTGCACGGCGTCGAGCGGGTACGTGGCGACGATCGGCACCGTGATCGTGCCGTCGGCGGCCTGGCCCGCGAGTTCGGCGAGGACCTCCTGGGACGCGGCGTCGACGCTCCCGTCGGTCTTCGCCCCGACCTCGGCCGCGGCCTCGTACGCGATGATCGTCTCGATGCGCGCCGCGGGGACCCCGAGCGCGATGCCCAGCCGCACGTACTCCGGCCCGTGCGTGTCGATGAGCGCGTCGATCCCGTTCGTACCCGCCGGCCGCACCCGGTCCTCCAGGCCGTCCCCGTACGCCACCGGACGCGCGCCGACCGAGCGGAGCCACTCGTGGTTCGCCTCGGACGCAACGGCGATGACGTCGACGCCCTTCGCCACGAGGAGCTGCGTCACGATGCCGCCGACGCCACCCGCCGCGGACGAGACGACGACGGTCTCGCCCGGGCGGGGGTCGACGGCCCGCACGGCGGCGTACGCGGTCGTCGCGGCGACGTCGAGCGCACCCGCGATCTCCCACGACAGGCGCCGCGGCTTGGCGACGAGCTGCCCCTCGGGGACGCTGACGAACTCGGCCTGGCTCGACCGCTCCCACGACCACCCGAGGACCTCGTCCCCGACGGCCCACTGCGTGACGTCCTCGCCGATCGCCGCGACCACGCCCGCCAGGTCGGTGCCCTGTCCGGACGGGAACGTCGCCGGGAACTGCTCCGCCATCGCGCCCTGCCGGATCGCTGCCTCGCCGGGGTTCGTGCCCGCGGCGCGCACGCGAACGAGGACGCGGTCACCCGTGGCCTCGGGCACCGGGACCTCGTCGACCCGGAGGACCGAGCGGTCGCCGTACGCGTCGAAGCGCACCGCCCGCATGGTCGTGGGCAGGTCGGCGTCGCGGGCGGTGGTGGGGGTGTGGTTGTCTGGCGTGGAGTCGGTCACGCGGGGGACGCTACCCCGCGCCCCCTCACCGCTGCTCCGCTTCTCCGCGAGATCGCAGTCGTTGCCGTTCTGGGTGGTGCCAGAACGACAACAGCTGCGATCTCGCAAGTGTCGCGGGTGCGGGTGCGGGTGCGGGGGGTCAGCGCCCGAGCGTCACCGCCCCGCTGACGTGCAGGTAGTCGAACGTGCTCGTGAACCCGGAGGCCCCGAGCGAGATGAGCCCGATCCGCGGGTGCGCCCCGAGAGCGGCCGTCCACGTGCCGCCCTTGACGAAGTGCCGCCCGTCGACGCTCGTGTACGCGGTGTAGGCGCTCTTCCCCTCGACCGTGTGGTGCACGATCCGGAGCGTCGTCCAGTCGCCGACCGGACCGACCACCATGTTCCCGTAGTTCGGGGCGCCCGCCGGCTGCGGGGTGACCTCCTTGCCGAACTCGGTCTGCCGGGTGTCGTAGATCGAGTTGGACACGAGGCGGATGTAGTTGCCGTCGTCCCCGTACACGATGAGACCGCCCTGCGCGTAGTTCACGCCATCGCCGGTCGCGGGCGTGTCCACCGACACCTTCGTCTCGACCACGTAGTCACCGGCCGGCGCGGGCTCCGTGAGCACCGAGGCGAGCGGCGTCGCCGGCGGGTGCAGGTCCGCGGCCTGCGTCTGCCAGCGGAACGCGCCACCGCTCACCGAGTACGTCGACGGGTCCGGCTGCCGCGTCCACGCGAGCGACGACGGGAGGCTCGTCCCGGCGAAGTCGGTCGAGGCCGCCCGGACGGGACGGCCGGGCACGGTGACCGGCGCGAGGGTCGGCCGGTAGGTGGGCCGCTCCCCCGGCTGCGCCACGGGCCCGGGCTCACGCTGATCGGACGGTCCGGCACCCCCGCGGACGGTCGGCCAGCCGTTCACCCAGTCGAGCGGGTCGATGAGCGCCGGTCGCTTCGTGTACGTCGGCTGGCCCGCGTAGTACGGGTCGTTCTGGTCGACCGCGTGGTAGATGATCCAGTCCTGCCCGGCGAAGTCCGTGACGACCGTGTTGTGCCCGGTGCCCACCCAGCGGTTGCCGTTCTGCGCGAGGAGGGGCGTGCCTCCAACCCGGGTGCTGAGGATCGAGACGCCGTCCTGGTCGAGGAACGGGCCGAGCGGACTGCGGGACCGCGCGACGAACACGCCGTACCCGGTGAGGGCACCGTTGCAGCAGTTCGTGGCGGAGCCCATGAAGTACCACCAGCCGTCGTGCTGGGTGATGTAGGTGCCCTCGTACCGGTTGTCGATCGCGATCGGCTGTTCGGTGGCGGGCAGCGACCGGAGGCCGTCAGCCGTGAGCTGCCGGACGTTGACGCCGCCGTAGTAACTGCCGAAGTACAGGTACGTCGCGCCGTTGGCGGTGATCACCTCGGGGTCGAACTCCCAGCGCTTCCCCTGACCGTTCGCGGCCTCCTGCGGGGCGACCACCGGGCCTCCTGAATCGGTCCACGGTCCGGTCGGGCTCGTGCTCGTCGCGACGCCGACGGCCGACCCGCCGCCGGTTGCCGCGGTCGCGGTCGGCGTGTCCGACGCGGCGTAGTACATGAAGTACGTGCCGGGACGCCCGTGGGCGCCCGCGCGGTACACGACGTCGGGGGCCCAGATCCCGTTCGCCGCACCGACCCAGGCCGGCTTCGTCGTGAACGCGTCTCCGACGTACGTCCAGTGCGTCAGGTCCGTGGAGCGGTAGGTCGGGACGGTGTGCTGTACGAGCGATCCGTCGGCGTTCGTCTCGGTCGCGGTGAGCGCGTCCGACGTGCAGTACAGGTACCAGTTCCGGTCGCGCCCGGCGCCGTGGATGGCGGTCGGGTCGGCGCAGCTCGCGGCCGTCTGGCCGTCCGGGAGGCGCAGGGCCATCGGGTTCTGGTAGCTCGCGGGCGTCGTCGGGCCGCGATGCGCGGGGACGGCGGCGGTCCGCGGTGGGGCCGCGGCCGGTGCCGCCATGGCCGGGAGGGACAGGGCCGGGGCCCCGATGAGCGTTGCGGCCGCGATCACGGTCGCCAGGATTCGGCGCACGGTTGCTTCTCTCTCGTCGTTGAGGAGTGGTGGCGTTCACGCTACCCACGACCCCGCTCGCCGTCCACCGTCGCGGAGCAGGACGTCAGGCGCAGCGCTTGCACGGAACGCGCACGCTGTCTACCCCTGTTCGCGGGCCAGGATCACCCTTATTGTTTGAGCATCACTCGCACGAATGCGGCGTCAGCTGACGACAGGGCGTCAGCGCCGCATCGGCCAGGGACCCGAGGAACGACATGAGCCGATACGAGATGCAACCCGGTGTGGCACCCGCCCAGATCCGCTTCTTCCGCAAGGCGGCGGCCGTTCCGCCGCGACGGCCCACCGGTACGACCGAGGACACCGTCCGGTACGAGGACTTCTTCCGCGACGGATCCCCGATGCGGCGGCGGAACGCGGCCTGAGGGCGCGGGTCGGCGGGGCCGGGACGGTCACTCGCGCGGAGCGGGACGGTCACTCGCCGGGGAGCGACAGCTTCGATCCGCTCGGACCACGACCGGTGGGCCGACGCGGTGGTGCGACCTCCGGCAGCGGCGGCAGGGCCTCGGCGCGGCGTCGGGCGAGTTCCATGCGGCCGAGTCCGGTCACCGCGGCGATGAACGTCGAGGACTGGAGCAGCCCGAGACCGAGCGGTGTGAACAAGGAGAAGGCGAACCGCCCCTCGAGACCAACGGCGGCCACGCCGAGCCACACGAGTGCCCATGCGGCCGGGACCCACAGTGTCCGGGCCGCGCTCAGGACGAGCCCGTCGCGCGCACGCTCAGCGGCGGCGATCACCAGGTCGCGGTCCTCCGGAGCCATCGCCGGTGGCCGCGGGGCGAACTGTCGGGCGATACGTTCCTGGCGGCGCCAGTTGCCCGATGGGATGAACGCCCAGAGCGGTGGCGACGCGAGCGACAGGCGGTGGGACGCGGCGGCGCCCGAACCGAACGCGGCCGCGATGAGCACCAGGCCGACGACCACCAGCGGGGCCGGCGTCGTCGCCCAGTGCCAGACGATCTCGGTCAGCGAGGCTGCCGTCCCGACCGCCGTGGCCACGCTGCCAGCGATGATCGTGCGCCGTCGGCGGACCTCGACGCTCACGAGCTCTGGGTACCGCGCGCGGACGATCACCCACCCGGTGCGGAACGGAGCGTCGGCCATGCACACGATCCTGGCCTGTTCACTGACGTGACGTGCGGGCCGCATGCGGCGAGACCGGTACGACCGGTTGTACTCACCCCATGAAGACCGCGATCTCGGTTCCGGACAGCGACTTCGAACACTTCGATCGCGTTGCAGCGCAACTTGATGACGCAGGTCGCGGCGGGCATCCGGCTCGTCCTGGGCATCTGACCGCGACGACGACCCTGCGAGCGGATGGTCTGCCCGACGCTCAGCGCACTGGAGGGCCCCACCCGACCGCATCGAGCACCGCGGTGGCGACCCTCCCGGGGTCGTCGCCGTCGACCGACACCGCGTGATCGTGGACGTCAGCACCGTCGAGGACCGCGTCGAGCTCCTCCGCGCGGTCGAGGTGCCAGTCGCGCTCCGCTCCGGGCGCGTGCCGCACGAGCAGTCGCCGTCGGAGTTCGCCGGCCGTCACCACCAGCCGACAGGTGACGATCGTCTCGGCGACGGCCTCCTCGAGCGCGCTCCGGTCCTCCACGGTCTCCGCGACGCCCGCGAGCACGAGCCGCTCGGCACCGGCGTCCCACGCGTTCCGCGCCACCGCCGCGAGGTTCCGCGCGAGGAGCGCTCCGTTGAACCGGTCGTCGGGCGGTGCGGGCCACACGCGACGGAGGGCGTCGAGATCCACCACCGCATGGGGCAGACCCCGCTCGCGGAGCAGTGCACCGACCGCGTCGGCCGTGGTCGTCTTGTCCGCGCCGACCGTGCCGTTGAGCAGCAGGACCCGCGGACGGACCCGTCGCGGTCGAGCCCGGGGCGGTCATGGCGGCAGCTTACGGACGGGCGCGTCACCGCAGGAGCAGGATCGACCCGTGCAGAGATCGTTGAGCAGCTACGCGGCCATCGGTGACAGTTTCGCCGAGGGGATGGGTGACGAACGGCCGGACGGCACTCCTCGCGGGTGGGCGGACCTCGTCGCCCAGGGGATCGCGGCGGCGGCGGCCGGCCCGGTCACGTACGCCAACCTCGCCATCCGCGGCCGCCTGCTCGCACCCCTGCTCGACGAGCAGCTCGAGCCGGCCATCGCACTCCGTCCCGACCTGCTGAGCATCAGCGGCGGGAACAACGACCTCATCCGCGCCCGCGTCTCGGTTGCCGCGGTCACCGCCCGGCTCGAGGCCGCGATCGACCGTGCGGTGGCCTCCGGCGCCGAGGTCGTGTTCGTCACGGTGGCGAACATGACGCGGAACCTGCCGGCCGGGCGCCTCGTCGAGGGGCGCGGCAACCAGTTCGCGAGCGCGATCCGGCAGTGGGCCAGCAAGGACCACGTGACCGTGGTGGACAACTGGTCGGACGAGGAACTGATGGAGCCGCGCTACTGGTCACCGGACAAACTGCACCTCAACGCCCTCGGGCACCGGCGGGTGGCGGGCAACGTGCTGGCCGCACTGGAGGTTCCCCTCCCCCCGTTCCCGGAGGAGCTCCCACCGGAGGTGGTCCGGCAGTCGCGTGCCGCCTACTGGCGCGAACACGTGCTGCCCTGGATCGGCCGTCGTCTCACCGGCCGCTCGTCGGGCGACGGCCGGGAGCCCAAGCGGGCGACCCTCCAGACGGTGGACCTCCCCTGGAGCTCCCGCACGCCGTGACGGAGCACGGCTGCGTCGGGCGGTCGCTCCAGATCGCACTCGTCGCCGTTGTGGAGGCGCCCAGAACGGCAACGAGTGCGATCTCGCGTACGTTCGGACTGGTTCCGGCCCTCCCGGTCGGACGGACCGCGGGCCGCCCGCGCAGGAGGAACACACCATGAAGGTCGTCGTCACTGGTTCCCGGGGCAAGGTCGGACGCCCCACCGTCCAGGCGTTCGTCGACGCGGGGCACGAGGTGCTCGGCGTCGACCTCGTCCGCCCGGTGTTCGACGCCGGGGTCGTCGTCCCCGGACGGTACGTGCAGGCCGACCTCACCGACGCGGGCTCCGCGTACGCCGTGGTCGCCGGTGCGGACGTCGTCGTGCACGTCGCCGCGATCCCGCAGCCGACCGGCAACCCGCCACACGTGGTGTTCCAGACGAACCTGATGTCGACGTTCAACCTGATCGAGGCCGCGGTGCAGTTCGGCGTCCGCCGGTTCGTCAACGTGTCGAGCGAGAGCATCGTGGGGAACTTCTTCCCCGAACGGCCGTTCCTGCCCGACTACCTGCCGGTCGACGAGGACCACCCGCAGTACCCGCAGGACCCGTACGCGCTGTCGAAGGCGTTCGGCGAGCAGCTCATGGACGCCGCGGTGCGTCGTTCCGACATCCGTGCGATCTCGATCCGGCCGAGCACCGTCCACAACGAGGACAACTACGAGTCGAACCTCGGTCCGCAGGTGCGCGAGCCGTCCCGGACGAGCGCGAACTTCGGCAGCTACATCGACGCCGAGGACCTGGCGGATGCCCTGGTGCTCGCGGCCGAGTCCGACCTGCCCGGGCACGAGGTGTTCTACATCGCTGCGGCCGACAACGCCGGGGGGCACGACTTCGCCGCCACGCTGCGCGAGCACCACGGCGACGCGATCGAGCTCCGCGAACTCGACCGCGTCGACGCGTCGGGGATCTCGATCGCGAAGGCGCGGCGACTCCTCGGCTGGAGCCCGAAGCGCTCGTGGCGCGACCACCTCGACGAGCAGGGGCACGCGCGAGCAATGCCGACGTCGCGACCCTGACCTCCCTCAGCGGTTCCGTCTGAGCGGAGACGGCACCGCGCGCGCTGCGGCAGGGCCGCGTGCTCGTCCGCGGTCACACCGCGCGCTTCCGGTGGAACACCCGGAGCGCGCGGTGCGAACGGACGAGAGCGGTTCGATCCCGCCGTGGTCAGCGGGAGGCCGCGAACTCCGCCAACTCCTCCAGGTTCGCGACCTCGCACGTGCGGCGGCCCTCCTCGATGTCGTGGATCATCGCGACGATCCGGTCGAACACCGGCCCCTGGATGTCCTTGTGCACCTCGTCGACCTCGGTCTTGCGCTTGCGCACCATGAGGTCGCGGTAGATGCCGCTGCGGGCCTTGGCGCTCTTGCGGTTGAACGCGGCGAGCCGATCGAGCGACCCGTCGAGGTCGTCGGGCACGAAGCCGTCGAACGACTCGACGGGAACGGGTGCCTGGTCGATGGCCTCCTGCGCCACGGCCGTCATGAGCGCCCGGTACGGCGGCAGCGACAGGGAGTCCGCGATCGTCAGGTCGGACACCGCGCCGGCCCAGAGCATCGCGCCGTAGGCCTCCTTGCCCCACAGGTAACCGAGCACGTTCTCGGTCGGCAGTGCGTACGGCAGGCTGTCCACGAGCAGGCCGACCCGTGGCGTGATCGGTCCGCCGCCGATCTCGCCGATCCGGAACGTCGCGACGTTGCCCTGCAGGATGCGGCCCGGGCCGAGGTAGTCGGCACCGAAGTTGACGAAGCTCGACACGACCCGGTCCGCGCCGACGGCGGCCTGCAGGGTGTCGGCGGTCAGGCCGTTCTGCACGGTCAGGACGAACCCGTCGGAGGCGAGCCGTCCCTCCAGGAGCGCCGCGGCGGACGCCGTGTGCAGGCTCTTCACCGCGACGATCGCGTGCTCGATCGTGTCGGGCAGGTCGTCGGGCGTGACGGCCGGAACGTGCGCGGTGAACTCCTCGACCGGCCCCTCGATGTGCAGGCCGTCGTCGTTGATCGCGGCGACGTGTGCCGCATCCGCGTCGCAGAGCAGGACGTCGTGTCCGGCGCGGTGCATCCGAGCCCCGATGGTGCCGCCGATCGCGCCGGCGCCGATGATGGTGACCTTCATGCTGCTGTCCTCTCCTGCCACTGCGTGACGACTCCGCCGAGCACGGTGAGCGGCACCGCGCCGTTCCCGAGCACCGTGTCGTGGAACCCGATCAGGTCGAACCGGTCCCCGAGCGCACCCTGCGCGGCTGCCCGGAGCCGGAGGATCTCGCGGCGTCCGATCATGTAGGCCAGGGCCTGCCCGGGCCAGGCGATGTAGCGGTCGACCTCGCTGCGGACGTGCTCCTCGGTGGCGGCGGTGTTCGCGAGCATGAACTGCACGGCCTGCTCCCGGGACCACCCGAGGTGGTGGATGCCCGTGTCGACGACGAGCCGGCAGGCCCGGAGCGCGCGCATCGAGAGCATCCCGAGGCGGGCGACGTCGTCCGAGTACAGCCCGAGTTCGTCGGCGAGCTCCTCGGAGTACAGGCCCCATCCCTCGTTGAAGCTGCACGCCTCGACGTCGAGGTAGCGGCGGTAGCGGGGCACGTCGAGCTGCTGCGCCATCGCGAGCTGCATGTGATGGCCGGGCACCGACTCGTGGAACGTCAGGGCCTCGTACTCGTACCGGTAGCGCTGCTCGGGCTCGTCGGCGAGCAGGCAGAAGGCGCCGGGGCGGCTGCCGTCGACCGCCGGGGGCCGGTAGTAGCCGAGGGCGCTGCTGCCCGCGTCGATCGGGTTGATCGGCTCGAGGGTGCACGCGGTGATGTCGTACGCGGGGAAGGCCGCGGGGCGCGCGGCCTCCGCCCGGTCGAGCGCGGCCTGCGCGTACCCGATGATCTCGTCCGTGGTCCGGAACCGCAGCGCCGGGTCCGTGCGCAGTCGCGCGGCGATCTCGACCGGCTCGGTGAGCCCGAGCGCGCGCTGTCCGATCGTCGCCCACTGTTCCCCGAGCAGCTCGAGTTCGTCGAGGCCGATCCGGTGGATCTCGTCCGGCGTCAGGGCGGTCGTCGTGTGCCGGGCGACCGCGGCGGCGTAGCCCTCGGCCCCGCCGGGGATCGTCGAGATCCCGACGCGGTCGTCCGGCCGCGCGAGCGGGTGCAGCTCGACCCGGAGCCGTTCGGCGAGCGCCGACATCGCGGGGCGCACCCGCTCGTCGACGAGTGCCCGGGCGGCGTCGAACCACGGCGTCCCGCGCACGGCGGTGAGCAGGGCGTCGTCGTCGAGCGGGAGCGCGAGGTAGCCCTCGAGCTGCTCGATCGAGTGGCGCACGCCCATGGCGGTGGGCACGCGCCCGCGCGACGCCTCGAGCAGGTACCGGTCGGCGAGCGCGGCGAAGGTCCCGCCGAGGCCGCCGATCCGGGCCAGGTACCGGTCCGCAGCGGCCTGGTCGGCGACGGTCATCGCGGGGACGGCCTGGAACACGAGGCCCTGCCGACTGACGTACCCCTTGGCGCTCGCGTTCGCCGCCCACAGGCTGTGCTCGGCGTCCTGCTGCGCACCACGGACGAGTGCGGTGAGCACGCCGTGGTCGACCCGGCCCGCGTCGTCGAGCCGGTCGACCGGGAGGCCCGCGGCGGCCTCCGCGATCGCCGCCAGGTCCGCGGCGGCACGCTCGCTCGCGTCCTCGCTCGGGTCACCGGGCAGGTGGTCGAACTCCGCGATGCCGAGGAGGGTCGCGTTGTAGGGGTCGTAGGTGTGCTCGGCGGCGAAGTACCGTTCGCCGAGGTCGGCGAGCTGCGCGTGGACGTCGGTGTCCGGTGGGGTGGTGGTCATGCTGTCCTCTCGGGAACGGGTGGCTCAGAAGAGCTGGTGTCCGCCGTCGATGGACAGCGTCTGACCGCTGACCCATCCGGCGTCGGGTGCGACGAAGAACGCGACCCCGCGGGCGATGTCCTCGGGGGTGCCGGTGCGGCGGACCGCGATCCGCTCGACGAGGGCGCGCTGCCCGTCGGGGCCGTAGGAGTCCCACTGCGCCTGGGTCGTCGGGTTCGACAGGACGAACCCGGGCGCGATGCAGTTGACGGTGATGCCGTGAGGGCCGAGCTCGTGCGCCATCTGCCGGGTGAACCCGATCTGCGCGGCCTTCGACGTCGTGTACGCCTGGATGCCGGTGAGGCTCACGCTGCGGCCGGCACCGGACGACACGATGACGATCCGCCCGTAGCCGGCGGGCTTCATGAGGCGGGCGGCCGCGCGGGTGCAGTTCCTGGCGGTCAGGACGTTCGCCGCCCAGACGGCGTCCCAGGCGGCGTCGGTGAGGTCCTCGATGGGTGTGTGGGTCTGGCCCACGACGCCGCCCGCGACGTTGACGAGCACGTCGCAGCGGCCGAGCGCGGCGAACCAGGCGTCCACGGCGGCGCTGTCGGCGAGGTCGAGGTCGTCGCGGTCGAGCCGGTGGACGACGGCGCCGGCGGCCTCGAGGTCGTCAGCCGTGCGCCGTCCGATGCCCTGCGCGGTCCCGGTGACCACGGCCACCTGGCCGGCGAGCGGTCCCGTGGCCGACGGCACGGGCTCCGGCGCCGGGGAGGGCGTGCCGTCCGGCCTCCGCGCGGCGGTACGCGCCGAGGCGGCCAGGGGCCACTGTCCGGTCGTGGTGGGCAACTCGTCGCTCATCGTTCCTCCTCGAGTTCGATGGCGCCGAGGTTGCCGGCGCCGACGGCCCGGGGGCCGGTCGTCGGCTCCCCTCGGTGTGCGCGGGAGATCCGGACCGAGTCCTCCCACTCCTTCATGCGTGCGAGGCCGCGGCGACCGCTCGCGCGGAGCACGCCCTCGACGAGCGCCTCGATGAGCACGAGCAGCGGTGCCATCGAGTCGAACGGGATCCCGTCCACCGTGACCGGCAGCACGACGTCGGCGCTCTCGGCCGCCGGGGACAGCGTGGTGTCGGTGATGACGACGACCGTGGCGCCCTGCTCCTTCGCGGCGGCGGCCGCCTCCTGCGCGGCGAGTTCGTGGCGCCGGAAGTCGATGACGACGACGACCGCACCCCGGCGCAGCCGCAGGAAGCGCCCGACATCGTGCCCGAGCGGCTCGGCGAGGAACGCGACGTCGGGCAGGATCTGGTCGAGCTGCGCGGCGAACACCATGCCGAAGTAGCGGCTGAAGTACCCCCCGATGACGGCCACGTGCTTCGGCCGCTCCCCGAGCACGGCGACGGCGCGGTCGAACTCGCTCGGCGGCACGCACGTCCGGAGCGCCTCGATGAGCCCGACCCGCTCGGCGATGGCCCGGGCGAAGGTCCCGCTGCCGCCGTCGTGGGCGATGCCCTCCTGGGTGCGCTGGACGGGGCTGCCCATGTGGTGGGCGACCTCGTCGCGGAGCTTCGCCTGGAACGCGGGGTACGTGCCGAACCCGAGCCGCGCGACGAGCCGGAGCACCGTCGGCGTGCTCGTGCCGGCGGAGCGCGCGAGGCTCGCCGCGCTGTCGAGTCCCGCACTCGGCCACGCGGCGAGCAGGGTGCGCGCCACCTTCTTCTCGGCGGGGCTGAGTTCGTCCATGCGGGCGAAGATCTCGTCGTTGATCGGCATGTCCCTCCTGGTGTGTCCGGTCCCGGGCCGACGGCCTCAGGTGCGGAGCACGAGCCGATCGCCGTCGTGGAACGCCGCGAACATCGTCGGCGAGTTGTGCGCCACGACGACCCGGCCGTCCGCGTCGACGGACACGAGGCCGCCGCTGGCGTGGCGCGCGGTGAGTTCCTCGTCGATCGTGGCACGGACCGCGTCGGGCAGGCTGGCCCCGCCGTACCGCATGCGGGCGACGATGTCGTGGGACACGACTCCGCGGATGAACGCCTCACCCTCGCCGGTGCAGGACACCGCGGCCTGGCCGTTCCGCGCGTAGGTGCCGGCGCCGATGACGGGCGAGTCGCCGACGCGGCCGTCCTCCTGTGCCGACATGCCTCCGGTCGAGGTCGCCGCGGCGACCGTGCCCGAGGTGTCCCGGGCGACCGCACCGACCGTGCCGTGCCGCGGTGCGACGAGCCGGTCGGCGAGGATCCGGGCGAGCTGCTGCTGGCGCGCCTCGGTGATGAAGTACTCCTGCGCGGCCGTCTCGAGCCCCCAGCCGGCGACGAGGTCCTCGGAGGGGTCGACGATGAACAGGTGCGCGGACCGCTCCATGACGGCGCGGGCGAGCAGCACCGGATTCCGTGCGTGCCGGGAGGCCGCGACCGCGCCCGCCAGGCCGGTCGCGCCGTCCATGACGGACGCGTCGAGCTGTGCCTCGCCCTCGGCGGTGAGCGCTGCCCCGCGTCCGGCGTTGAACAGGGGATCGTCCTCGAGCTGCTCGACGGCCGCACACACGGCGTCGAGCGCGGGACCACCGGCGCCCAGGACCGCCGACCCGGCCGCGTACGCGGCCGCGAGCCCGGCCTCGAACCGCTGCCGGTCCTCGTCGGCGAGTTCCGCGATCCGACCGCCCGCGCCGCCGTGCAGGGCGAGGGACCAGCCGCGCGTCGGCGCGATGTCCCAGATCCGGGTGCCCTGCGGGCGCGCGATGGCCTCCTCGTCGCGACGGCCCGCCTGCTCGGCTGCAGCCCCGGTCATCGGCCGCCCGCCTGCCGGGTGATGTAGTTGACGGCGACGAAGCGCGTGAACACCGACAGCAGGTCGCCGCCGCTGATCGCGATGGTGCGCTCGGACACCCGATCGACGCCGCCGACCCAGGTGGCGACGTCCGCCATGTCGGACGTCAGCACGTCGAGCTCCAGCGTCGTGTCGGCCGGGAGGTCCGGGGCGCGCATGCCGCCCGCGGTCACCTTCGCGACGGCCGCGGTCGCGGCGGCCCGGATCCGTGCGCACGACACGGCGGGGTGCAGGGCGTCGGCGCTCGCGCGGGTGATCGACGTCTTCGTGACGACGTGCTCGGCGTCGGGAGCGAACGGCTCCGTCTCGGTCCAGGTGACCTCGTCGCCGGTGACGAGCGCGATCGGGACGTCGTGGTGCGCCGCGACGAGGGCGTTGATGCCGCTCTCGCCGACCCAGGCGCCGTTCACCCGGGCCCCGGTGAACACCTCGGGGTTGTACGTGTGGGACAGCGTGGACGGCGCGCCGGAGATGCTGCCGTGGTAGCCGACGAGGAACGCCGCGTCGACCGAGGCATCGAGCCCCTGCACCATGTACATCGGCTTGTGGCGGCCCGTGATCATCCGGACCACCTCGGGCTGCGCGATCGCCCGCGGGTCGAGGTTCGCCATGCGGCTGTGCGAGTCGTTGAGGAGCACCTCGGTGGCGCCGCCGGCGACCGCGCCCTCGATCGCGGCGTTCACCTCGGCCAGCAGGAGGTCGCATCCCAGGGCGTACCCGGGCGCACCGGGACGGCACTGGTCCCAGTCGACGATGCCGGCGACGCCCTCCATGTCGTACGAGATCCAGATCTTCATGCGGGCCTTCCTTCGTGGGGCGCGGTCGGCTGATGGGGCTCGGCCGGGTGGTGCGGTGCGGTGCGGTGCTGGGCGGGGTCGGCCGGGGTGGCGGTCTGGGGGCGGTCGACGGGATCGCCCTCGACGAGCGCGTCGGGGTCGAGCAGGACCTCGGGTTCCGTGAGTGCGGGGTCGTCGAGTTCGATCGCCGGTTCGCGGAGCGGGTCGACGTCGCCGAGCTCGGCCGACCGGATGCAGGCGGCGACGTGCGCGGCGGACGTTCCGTCGCCTCCCGGCAGGCCGCCGGCGGACGTCGGACGTGCGCCGATGACGACCGGCACCGGCTCGAGCGCGGGGTCGACGGTGCGGCAGGCGTCGACCGCGTACGGGCAGCGGGGGTGGAACCGGCAGCCGCTCGGGACGTCGAACGGGCTGGGCGGGTCGCCCTGCAGCGCGAGGCGGCTCATGGCGTCCTCGGTGCCCATGCGCGGGATCGAGTCGATGAGCGCCCGCGTGTACGGGTGCCGGGGGTTCCGGAACAGCTCGGCGGTGTCGGCGACCTCGACGATGCGACCGAGGTACATGACCGCGACGCGCTGGCTCAGGTGCTGTACGACCGCGAGGTTGTGGGCGACGAACAGGATGCTCAGGCCGAGCTCGCGCTGGAGGCGGGCGAACAGTTCGAGGATCGTCGCCTGCACCGACACGTCGAGCGCTGACACCGGCTCGTCGGCGATGAGCACGTCCGGCCGGACGGCGATGGCGCGGGCGATCGCGATGCGCTGCCGCTGGCCGCCCGAGAACTGGCTCGGGTAGGCGTCGAGCGCGTCCTCGTCGAGGCCGACGAGCCCGAGGACCCGGATGCTCTCGGCCCGCACCTCGTTCCGCGGCACGATGCGGTGCAGGAGCAGGAGCTCGCGGAGCATCGAGCCGACGCTCATCCGCGGGTTGAGCGACGAGTACGGGTCCTGGAACACCATCTGGATGCGGCGTGAGGCCTCGCGGTCGCGGTGGACCGGCAGCGGGGCACCGTCGGCGTCGACCCGACCCGTCGTCGCGGTGACGCTGCCGACGAGGATCTTGGCGAGCGTCGACTTGCCCGATCCGGACTCGCCGACGAGCGCGAGGACCTCGCCGCGCCGGAGGTCGAGGTCGATGCCGTCGAGGGCCTTGAGCGCCGGACGCTCGGTGCGTCGGACGCGGTCGACGACGGTGACGGGCAGGGCGTACCGCTTCGTGACGCCCGTGGCGCTGAGGACGGCGCCGGTGTCGGGCGCCGTGGGTGCGATCGTGGTCATGCGGGGACTCCCTCGAACACCTCGTGCGTGCGGATGCAGGCGGCGGTGCGGCCGGGCCCGACGTCCTCCTGCGGCGGCATGGCGGTCGTGCACGCCTCGACGACGAACGGGCAGCGCGGCGCGAACGGGCAGCCGGACGGCCGGGCGGCCAGGTTCGGCGGGAACCCGGGGATCGGCACGAGTGCTCGGTCGGGGTCGTCGAAGTCCGGCGCCGAGTCGAGCAGACCCTTCGTGTACGGGTGCCGCGGGTCGGCGAACACGGCCTTGACCGGGCCCGTCTCCACCCGGTGGCCGGCGTACATCACCGCGACCCGGCTGCACGTCTGGTTGACGACGGCGAGGTCGTGCGTGACGAACGCGAGCGCGGCACCCGTGGCGTCGCAGAGCTCCTCGAGCAGCTGGAGCACCTGGTGCTGGACCGTCACGTCGAGCGCGGTGGTCGGCTCGTCGCAGAGCACGAGCTTCGGTGAGCACGACAGCGCCATCGCGATCATGACGCGCTGCCGGAGCCCGCCCGACAGCTCGTGCGGGTAGGCGGCGGCGCGGCGATCGGGATCCGGGATGCCCGTCCGGCGCATCATCTCGACGGCCAGGTCGTGGGCCGCGGCGCGCGAGAGCCCGAGGTACCGACGCGGCCCCTCGGCGATCTGGTCGCCCACGCGGAGCACCGGGTTGAGCGCGGTCATCGGCTCCTGGAACACCATGGCGATCTCGGGGCCCATGAGGCGGCGGCGTTCCTTCGCGCCGAGGCCCGCGAGGTCTCGCCCGCGGTAGCGGATCGCACCCGAGAGGACCGTGACGCCCTTCGGCAGCAGCCCGGCGATCGCCCGGAGCGTCAGGGACTTGCCCGAGCCGGACTCGCCGACGATCCCGAACCGCTCGCCCTCGGCGATGCTGAACCCCAGGTCCTCGACGATCCGGACGTCGGGGCGCCCCCGGCGTCGGATGCCGATGGTGAGGCCCTCGACCTCGAGCAACGGTGCGGTCGTCGTGGCGCTCGCGTTCGTCGCCGCGGTCGTGGTCGTCGTCGGCATGTCGTGTCGTCCCTCCATGTCAGCGCCTCCGGTCCGGGCTGAGCAGGTCGCTGATGCCGTCGCCGAGCCAGGACAGGCCGAGGCTCGTGACGACCACGACGAGCCCGGGGATCGTCGTCTGCTGCCACTGGGTCGTGATGAACTCCTGGCCGTCGACGATCATCGAGCCCCACTCGGCGGTCGGCGGTTCGATGCCGAGGCCGAGGTACCCGAGCGTGACGATCGCCATGATGTCCATGACGATGTCGCTCATCGCGTAGATGATCGCCTGCGTCATGACGTTCGGGGCGATGTGCCGGACGAGCAGCCGCACGTGGGACATGCCCCCGAGTCGGGCCGCGACGACGTAGTCCTGCTGCTTGGCCACCAGGACCTCGCCGCGGACGATCTTGGCGTAGGACACCCACGACACGGCGGCGATCGCCAGGTAGATGCTCGCCTCGCCCGCCCCGAGGACGAACACCAGCACGATGACCATGACGTAGAAGGGGAACGCGAAGAACACGTCGACGATGCGCATGAGGATCGTGTCGACGATGCCGCCCACGTACCCGGCGATCGCGCCGACGACGCTGCCGACGACGAACGGGATGAGCACCGCGAGGAACCCGACCCGCAGGTCGACCCGCGCGCCCCAGATGAGGCGGGACAGGACGTCACGGCCGTACTTGTCGGTCCCGAGCCAGTGCGCCGAACTCGGCGACTCGAGCGCCGCCTCCAGGTGCTGCTTGACGGGGTCGTAGGGCGCGATGACGGGCGCGGCGACCGCCACCACCACGAGCAGCCCGACGATGACGATGCCCGCCATGAGCGAGCCGTTCCGGTACCAGGCCTTGAGCGAGCGTGTCCGGGAGGCGCGGCGCCGGTTCTTGAAGCCGACCAACGTCGCCGTGGGGGTGGTCATGCGGCGTTCCCTCCGGCCAGGTCGACCCGGGGGTCGAGCATCGTGTAGACGACGTCGGTCAGGATCCCGACCACGACGACGAAGATGGCGACGAAGAGCGTGACGCCCTGGATCGTCGGGAAGTCACGGGCGAAGATCGCGTTCACCATGAGCGACCCGAGGCCGGGGAGCGCGAACACCTTCTCGATGACGAGCGATCCGCCGACGAGGTACCCGAGGTTGACGCCGATGATCGACACCGTCGGGATCGCCGCGTTGCGGATCACGTGGTCGCGGAAGAGCGGGACCCCGTACGCGCCCTTCGACTTGGCGGTGCCGACGTACTCCGACTCGAGCACGCCGATCATCGACGAGCGGAGGCTCCGGATGATCGTCGGCGACATCGCGATCGCGAGCGTCAGCGCGGGGAGGAACAGGGAGTACAGGTGACCGCCGGCGCCGTTGCCGTAGCCACCCACCGGGAACGCCTTGACGTCGACCGCGAGCAGCAGGATGAGCATGATGCCGACCCAGAACTGCGGCATGCCCTGCCCGAGCAGGGTGACCGCGCGGGCAGCGAGGTCACGGCCGCCGTTGGGCCGCGAGGCCGCCAACGACGCGAGCGGGATGCTGATCGCGAGCGCCATGAGGAGTGCGAGGCCGAGCAGCGAGAGCGTCACGGGCACGGCCTGCATGACGAGCTGCGTGACGGGGAGCTGGTACGTGAGGCTCGTGCCGAGGTTCCCGTGCAGGATCTGCCCGAGGAACAGGAAGTACTGCTTCCACAGCGGCTGGTCGAGGCCGAGCTGCTGGGTCAGGGCGGCGACGCTCGCCTTCGTCGCGCGCTCGCCGAGGAGCGCGAGTGCGGCGTTCCCGGGCAGGAGGTGCGACAGGAAGAAGACGATGATCGTCACGCCGAACGCGACCGGGATCGCCTGGATGAGGCGTCCGGGGATGAAGCGCAGGCGGTGGAGCATGGGGTGCCTTCCGCAGGGGGCGGGTGGTGATGGATGGGAGGGACGGGTCGGGCACGACCCGTCCCTCCCGGCCGTCGGTCAGTCCGTCAGGACTGCTTCTTGACGTTCTCGAGCTGGAAGTTCCCGAGGGGCGTCACGTGGAATCCGGACACCTTGTCCGAGATCCCGTAGACGTACGGCGAGTAGTACAGGTACGCGAGGAACGCGTCGTCGCCGGTCTGCTGCTGCAGCTGGGCGTACAGCGCCTTGCGCTTGCTCGACACGACCGACTGCTGGGCCTGGCTGTTGAGCTTGACCACCGCGGCGTTGTCGTAGTTCGTGAACGCCGAGTTCGAGCCACCGTTGGGGTCGACCGCGAACGAGGTCCACTCGTCGGGATCCGGGATGTCCATCGTCCACGCGGACCACGCCATGTCGAAGTCGCCCGCGAGCCGAGCCTGCTTGTTCGCGGTCGGGTCGAGCTGCTTGATCTTCATGGTGATGCCGATCTTCTTGAGCTCGGACTGCATGATCTGCGCGATCGACGTCTCGTTCGGGTCACCGGAGCGGATGAGCAGCGTCGTCGTGAAGCCACTCGGCTGCGACGACTGCTTGAGTTCGGCCTTGGCCTTCTTCACGTTGTACGTCGGGCCGTGGGCGTTCTTGTCGTAGTACGGCGTCCCCGGGGAGAGCAGCGAGTTCGCGACCGACCCGTGCCCGAACAGGATCGCCTTGACCATGGCCTTGCGGTCGATGGCGTAGGCGATAGCGCGCCGGATGTGCACGTCGTCGAACGGCTTGCGCTTCTCGTTGAAGGCGATGTAGTCGATCTGCGTCGACTTGAACGTCTTGGCGGTCACGCCCGACGCGCTCGCGAGCGAGGACAGGCTCGACCAGTCCGGCGTGTCGTCGATGTCGATCTGACCGCCCTGCAGCTGCAGCTTCCGGGTGTTCGCGTCGGGGACCACCGTGAACACGATCTTGTTCAGGTGCGGCTTGCCCTTCTGCCAGTAGTGCGTGTTCTTGACGAGGGTCAGCGACTGGCCCTTCTTCCACGAGCTCCACTTGTACGGGCCGGTGCCGACCGGGTGCGTGTAGAACTCCGCCTTCGTCTCGCCGCCGTAGTTGTCGGGGACGATCGCGTTGCTGAACAGCGACAGGTCGGCGATGAGCGGGGCCCATGCGTGCTTGAGGTGGATGTCGATGGTCGCGTCGTCGACGGCCGTGACGTTGTCGATCGCGGCGTTGATGTACCCCCAGCCGCTCGAGCCCGTGGCGGTGTCCGCGTCGAGCGAGAACTTGACGTCCTTGGCCGTGACCGGGTCACCGTTCGAGAACTCGACGCCCTTGCGGAGGTGGATCGTGTAGTCGAGCTTGTCCGACGAGATCGAGTAGCTCTTGGCGAGCCACGGGGTGAGCTTCTTGCCGTTCGCGCTGACGTTGAACAGCGGCTCCATGATCTGCTGCTGCACGTGGATGGAGTTGTTGTCGAACGTGGTCGTGTTGTCCATCGAGATGATGTCGGCGGACCGGGCGATCGTCAGCGTGCCGCCCTTCGTGGTGGCTGCGGACGCGGTGGCGCCGCCGGTGCCGACGGCGACGACGACCGCCGCTGCGGCGGCGACGGCGGCGACCGCGACGCGGGTGCGTTGCTTCATGTGCCTCTTCACTTCCCCGACGTCGGACGACGCCGGTCTTCGGACTCGGGAGCGGTGCGGGGAGGACCGGTGCCGTCCGGAGGCGGCGCGATCCGTAGTGATGATTACAGTAAGGGCAGTTCTTTTCCGATTTGTTACGTTTGTAAGACGATGTCCGAGATGACCGCACCGCCGCAACCCGTCCTCGCGCTCCGCCCGTTCACGCCCGCCGACGCCGCCGTCGTCGTGACCTGGTTCACGACCCCGGAGCAGGCCTCCGCGTTCGCCGGGACGGGTGCGCCCTGGCCGTACACCGCGGCCGCGCTCCTCGCCTCGATCGACGATCCGAGTCGCCAGGCATGGACCGTCACCGCCGTCGAGGCCCCCGACGCCGTGCTCGGCCACGTCGAGACCGCGCTCGTCACCCCGACCACGGGGCGCCTGGCTCGGATCGCCCTGGCACCCGGGCAGCGCGGCCGGGGCCTGTCGACCCCGATGCTCGAGCTCGCCCTCGACGCGGCCCGGTCGATCGGCATGGAGGAGGTCGCCCTGTTCGTCGTCCCGGGCAACGAACCCGCGCTGCGGGCCTACGCGCGCGTCGGCTTCCGCCCCACCGAGCGCGATCCGGAGCACCCGGAGTACCTGCGCCTGGCCCGCACCCTGGCTTCCTGACCGGTCCCCGCGCCCTCGTTCCGCCGGGCATGCTGGGGCCATGCCGATCCTCCACAAGGACATGCAGGTGTGCATGTCGCTCGCCGGTCGCCCGAGCAACATCGGGACCCGCTTCCACAACTTCCTCTACGACGAGCTCGGCCTCGACTTCGTGTACAAGGCGTTCACGACGACCGATCTCGAGGGCGCGGTCCGCGGCATCCGCGCGCTCGGCATCCGCGGGTGCTCGGTGTCCATGCCGTACAAGGAGGCGATCATCCCGCTCGTCGACACGCTCGAACCGTCCGCGGCCGCGATCGACTCCGTCAACACCGTCGTCAACGACGACGGCGTGCTGACGGCGTCGAACACCGACCACGAGGCGGTCGCCGCCCTGCTCGCCGACCACGGCGTGGACCCCCGCTCCTCGGTCCTGCTCCGCGGGTCCGGTGGGATGGCGAAGGCGGTCGTCGCGGCGTTCCGCGGCAGGGGGTTCGACGACCTCACCGTCGTGGCACGGAACCGGGACACGGGCACCGCACTGGCGGAGCGGTACGGCTACCGATGGCTCGCCGACGGCGCCGGGGCCGGACACGCCGACGTCCTCGTGAACGTCACGCCGATCGGCATGCACGGCGACGCCGCCGACGAGCTCGCGTTCCCCGAGGAGCGCATCGCCGACGCGCACACGGTCGTCGACGTCGTGGCTTTCCCGGCGGAGACACCACTCGTCGCCGCCGCCCGTGTCGCCGGGAGGCACCTCATCACGGGCTCCGAGGTGATCGCGCTCCAGGCCGCCCGGCAGTTCGAGCGGTACACGGGCGTCGCCGTGACCGCGGACCAGGTGGCGCGCGCGTCGGCCTTCAGCCGCGCGGAGTGACCGCCGGCGGAGGCCCGTCCCAGCGGACGCGGGGCGACGCCACCGCGCGGTCCCGCGCGGAGTCCGCCACGCCCCGGCGCTGATCCGCGTTCACTCCGACTCCTCGATGAGTCCGCCGCGGCGCTCGAAACGGAGTTTCCCGCTGAGGACGTCCTCGGCGATCTCGCGCGTCGGTCGGCGTCGCGCGAAGGCGTGCCCCTGGAGGAGCAGGTAGGCGTCCTCCGCGGTGATGTCGAGCTGCGCCAGCACGACGCCCGTCGCCTGGTGGACCATCCGGCGCGAGGACGGAGCGCGGTCGAGCACCGCCCCGCCGACGCCGATCGACGCGATGGACCGCTGGAGGATCCGCCGGCCCACCGCGGTGGAGAGCAGGCTCGCCTGCTCGACCTGCTCCGGCTCGAGGGGGGTCGGCTCCGGCGCGTACAGGTCCACCGCACCGAGTCGGAGCGGTCCGAACATGACGGGGAACGCGAACAGCGCGCCGACGGCCTCGTGCCGGACTGCTTCGGTGAACGCTGGCCACGACCGCGAGGCGCGGTGTCGGATGTCGTCCTCGAGGACCGGCTGCGCACGCCGGATCGCCTCCCAGCAGGGGCCCTCGTGCAGGTCGAACTGGATCTCGTCGATCCGGGACGCCGTGATGTCCGACGCCGAGATGGTCTCGTTGCCGAACGGGACCCCGAACGACGAGACGGAGCACCCTCGGACGGGGAGCAGCCGCACGAACGGGACGCTGAGGTCCGCGTCCCGTACACGCCCGGACCGGAGTGCGCTGAGGGTTCGCTCGAACTCGCCACTCATGCGGTCTCCTCCAGCGGGTCGCTCGCCTCGTGGTCGCCGTCGAGGTGCTCGTCGGGAGCCGCGCCGGCCCACGAGGGGAGCTCCGCCGACGGGTAGTCACCCTGCGGGTCGGGAACACGGACCATGGGGTTCACGGAACGTAACGTGATGCCCTCGACGTCGGAGGCCGCTCGGCGGAGCGCACGGCCGAGCACGAACGCGACCAGGTCGTCGACGCCGCCCGAGGGCCGGTAGCCCGGCCATGCGCGCTGGCCCTGGTCGAGCTGTTCGTCGATGCTGGCGCGCATCACGTCGGCGTCGTCGATCTCGACCTCGCAGTCGAGCACGAGACGGAAATGGGGCCGGTCCTCACGCGCGACACCGGCCACGTCCACGGGAGCGGTACGGCCGTCCATGTCCTCGCCGGACAGGAAGCGGAGCGTCGTGCTCGGCGCGATGCCGTACACCGAGCGGTACGCGGTCGCCATGCGGCCCACGTTGCTGAACCGCCAGCGCCGGGCGACCTCGGCGACGGTCAACCGCTGACCCGGCTCGGCGTTCCGGAGGTCACGGTGCACGCCCTCGAGCCGGACGCTGCGCAGGTACTCCATCGGCGACACGTCGACCTCGCGCTGGAACGCTGCCTGCAGGCCGCGCGGGGTCAGGACCGACGCTGCGGCGATGTCCTGCAGGCGGATGTGCGAGCGCGCGTTCTCGCGGATGAACCGGATCGCTGCACGGACCGGGCGCGACAGCACGACCGAACCGGATCCCGATCCGAGATCCTCGCTGTTCGACCCCATCGTGCAACCGTATTGCGTGCGTCCGGTGCGGACACTCGGGTTGACCGCCGCACTCAGGCCCCGGGCTCAGCGCCGGTCCGAAGCGCCCATCGGCCGACCGCCACGAGACCGAGCCGACGCAGGGTCTCGATGTTCCGGAGGAACAGCATCGGCTGCATCACGAAGCCCGGTACGAGGGTGCCGGGACCCTTGCTCGGGTTCTCGCGGATCGTCACCTTGCACCCGCGGCGGTGCGGTTCGACGGTCAACTCGACCTGGGCCTCCCCGAGCGGCCAACCGCGCGCCTGGATGCGCATGCGGTACGGCGGATCCCACTCGAGCATGGACGTCGTGTCGTCGATGAGGAACGGCCAGGAGCCGAACGAGTGGTGGATCCGGGCACCCTCCGCCGGCCAGCTGCGGTCGAGCGCACGCATCCGGGAGGCCCCCACCACCCAGACCGGGAACAACCAGCCGTCGCGGAACACGTCGAACACGGCCTCCGGCGGGCATTCGAAGACTCGGACGTTGCGGGCCATGGGGACCTCCTTCTCAGGGCCGAGGGGACAGATCGACGTCCTCGGACAGGTGGAACGTGTGCCGCAGGGCGCTCCGTGCGGCGTGCCAGCCGGCCATGCCGTGGACGCCGGGACCGGGAGCGGCGGACTCGGAACACAGGTACACGCCGTCGGCCGGTGTGCGCCAGGGATCGGGCGACAGCGTGGGGCGCCGGACGAGTTGCCCGAAGGTGGCCGCACCCGCGGCGATGTCGCCGCCGACGTAGTTCGGGTTGTACTGCTCCATCTCGACCGCCGTCCGGCTGGAGCTGGCGATGATCGTGTCCCGGAACCCCGGGGCGAAGCGCTCGATCTGCCGGATGATGGCCTCGGTCTCGTCGTGCTGGGAACCCGCCGGCACGTGCGCGTAGGCCCAGAACACGTGCTTGCCCTCGGGCGCGCGACTCGGGTCGACCACCGTCGGTTCCGACCCGAGCACGTACGGGTGGTCGTGGCGGCGGCCTTGGGACACCGCGCGCTCGGCGGCGGCGATCTCGGCGCGGGTTCCGCCGATGTGGACGGTGCCCGCCTTCCGGAGGCCGGGGTTCGTCCACGGCACGGGGTCGGACAGTGCGAAGTCGACCTTGGCGGCCGCGTTGCCGAACCGGAAGCGCCGCAGCGCTCGCTGGTAGGAGGACGGGAGGCGCGACCCGGCGATCCGACGCATGCCCTGCGCGCTCGTGTCGAACAGCACGGCGCGGGCGTCGGGGAGGTCCTCGATGCGCTGGACCTCGGTGTCGACCTCGATCGTCCCGCCATGCGCGACGAGGTCGGCCGCCAGCGCGTCCACGATCGCCTGGCTCCCCCCGATCGGTACCGGCCACCCCCTGGCGTGCGCGTAGACACCGAGCGACAACGCGGCCGCGGCCGTGGCGAGCGACGGCATCCGCTGGATCGAGTGCGAGGCGACGCCGGTGATCATCGCGGGCGCCACGATGTCCTGGAACCGGCGGTTCCACAGTGCGGTGCCCTGCTCGAGGGCACGCAGCCCGAAGCGCAGGACCGTCACCGGGTGGCGCGGCACGTGCAGCAGCGCGTTCGTCGCGAAGTCGGAGACCTCGTCGGCGTGACGCGCGAGCGGACCCATGAGGTCGCGGTACGCGCGGCCGTCGATCCCGAGTCCGTCAGCCGTCCGGTCGATGTCCCGGTACGCGAGCCCGGCACGACCGGCGTCGAGGGGATGTCCGAACTGGACCTCAGGCAGGCGGAGCTCGATCCGGTCCTCCATGCCGAATCGACGGAAGAACTCGGACTGGAGCGCCATCGGGTGCACGGCCGAGCAGACGTCGTGGAGGAACCCCGGCTCGGTGAGTTCCTTGGTCCGCGCACCCCCGCCGATCGTGTCGTTCCGCTCGTACACGGTGACGGCGAGTCCGGCGCGCGCGAGGGTCACGGCTGCGGCCAGCCCGTTCGGTCCGGCACCGACCACGACCGCATCGACCACGAGCGCTCCCTTCGTCTGGACCCCCACGCTACGGGTCCGGCTCGTCGCGCGCCCACAGCGAGGCGACGTCGTGGATGGCGTCCCCCTCCACAGGTCGAACTGCGTCGACTCGACCTGTGTCGACTCGACGGCTGGTCGGCCGGCCCTGCCGGTCGCGGGCGGCACGGGAGCCATCGGTGTAGCGTCCCGGGAGCCGGACGGAACCGTCGGCGTCCCTCGAGGAAGGCAGAGCACCCCATGCGCATCGGCACCGCCATCGCACTGCTCGTGATCGGCGCGATCCTCGCGTTCGCCGTCAACGTGCAGGTCGCCTGGTTCAACCTGAGCATGATCGGTTACATCCTCATGGTGGCCGGCGTGATCCTGCTCGTGATCAGTCTGGTCGTCGGCCTGCGCGGATCGAGCTCGACCTCGACGACCCGCACCGGCTACGACGCCGACGGCAACCGCATCGAGCGCCGGGACGACTACCGCGCCTGACGCCGGGGCACCGGAAGCGCGGCAGCGGTCCGCCGTCGAACCGCGCCACCGGATCGGTCCAACCGCGTCGCCGGATCGGCCCGGGCCCGGTCAGTCCGACGCGGGCGGGTGTCCGGGCCGGAGTGCATCGATGTCCGCCGCGAGCTCCTGCAGGCGGTCCTCGAGCCCGACCTCGTAGTCGTCAGCAGGACCCGCCGCCCATCCGAGCCGCCCGATGACGGTCGAACCGATGTCGTCCCAGGCCCGCTGCCGCGCGGCGATGACGATGGCGTCCACGAAGGACGGATCCTCGCTGCTCGCCTCGAGCCGCTCCGCCAGCTCGGTGTAGGTCGCCTCGCGTGTGCGGAGTTTCAGGTCGTCCCCGCGCTTGTAGTCGTGTTGGTGGCGGGACCGCCCCCGCGCGTTCTGCGCGACCGCTCGGATCTCGCGCATCCGCTCGGCGTCCTCGCGCTGCTCCGCGGCGAACCGACGGAGTTCCTCGCGCGCAACCTCGGCGACCACGCGGGCGTCGAACGACTCGTGTTGCTGCAGTGCGCTGAGGATGATGCGGTTCGCGACGGCGATGACGATCGCGGACCGGGCGATGAGCATGCCCTCGTCGACCGACCGGCGCAGCTCGTCGGGGTCGACCGGCCGTTCACGCACGTCCTCGTGCTTCGGTCGCTTGCCGAAGACCGCCACCATCGTCCTCCCGCCCCGTCGTGGTCGCCCGCGCGGAGCGACCGTCCTCGACGATACCGAGCCGCGGTCGGGAGGGCGCTCGACGGCGGCTGCTCGTCACTCGTACCGCAGGGCCTCGATCGGATTCTGCCGAGCAGCCCGACGGGCCGGCAACGTGCCCGCGAGGAACGCGATGAGCATCACGACGATGATGATCGTCGCGACCGAGCCGGGCGCGAACTGCAACAGGTGCAGGCCGGGGAGGTCCTTGAGCACCGTGCGGGCCAGGAGGTTCGAGATCCCGGTGCCGAGCAGGATCGCGACCCCCGCGCCGATCGCGCTGCCGAGGAACCCGATGAACACGGCCTCGAGGCTGAACAGCGTGTACACCCGACCGCCACCCATGCCCATGGCCTTCATGAGGCCGATCTCGCGGGTGCGCTCCTGCACGCTCATGAGCAGCGTGTTGATGATCCCGAACCCGGCGGCGATGAGCGCGATCACGGCGAAGGCGTTGAGGACGCCGACGATGCCGTTGATGACCGTCTCGAACTGCCCGAGCTGGTCGGCGATGGTCTGTCCCGTGTAGCCCGCCGCCGACAGGCGGGACTTGACCTTGGCGACATCGGCGCCCGACGCCACCGTCGCCGTCGCGGAGGCGTAGCCCGTCGAGACCGCGGTCGGCTTCGCGGTCTCCTGGGCGGTGCGGAGCGCCTCGGTCAACGCCGCGTTCGCACCCGCACCACCGCCGAAGAGCGACTCGTTCTGCACACCGACGACCGTCGCCCGGACCTGGTGCTCCTGCCCGAGGTAGTCGTCGATGCCGATCGTGACGGTCGTGCCGACGGCGTTGCGCGCGCTCCCCAGGCCGAGGGCCTTGAGGTCGTTCGTCGGGAGCAGGAGCTGACGCTCGGACGACGTCGACGACAGCTGGCGTCCTGCGGCGAGGTCAGCGTCGATCGCGTCCGCGTCGCCGGCGATGCCGACGACGTACTTGCCGTGGTCGCCGTACTCGAGCCACTTCGGTGACAGCGCCACGGCCGGCTGCACCGACGCGATGCCCGTGGTCCGCCGGATCGCGCTGATGTCCGTCGGGCTGAGGTACGACACCGACGCCGGGCCGCGCTGCGAGGTCTGTCCCGACTCGGACGGGTCGTACTTGGCCGGCCCGTCGTCCGAGCTCGACGTCGTCGCGGCCTTGGTGACGGTGAGCGAGTCGGTGGTGCCGATCGATGCGACCTGCGTGTCGATGTAGGACGACACCCCCGTGCCGATCGCCGAGGTCAGGGTGATCGTGAACGCGCCGATGAAGATCGCGATCACCGTGAGGGTGGTGCGGAGCTTGGACCGGAACGTGTTCCCGATCGCGGTGCGCAGGAGGTCGACGAGGTTCACGCGGCGGCCTCCGTGGTGTCGACGATCAGACCGTCGCGGACGTTCACGCTGCGATCGCACCGCGCGGCGAGTTCGGGGTCGTGGGTGACGACGACGAGCGTGATCCCCCGTTCCCGCTGCAGTCCGAACAGCATGGCCTCGACGAGCTCACCGGTCGTGGTGTCGAGGTTGCCCGTGGGCTCGTCCGCGAAGATCACCGCGGGTTCGTTGACCAGCGCGCGGGCGATGACGACCCGCTGCTTCTGCCCGCCGGACAGGTCGTTGGCGTCGTTCCGTGCCTTGTCGGCGAGGCCCAGCGCGTCGAGCGCCTCCATCCCGCGGCGGCGGCGATCGCGCGACGACACCCCGGCGATCGTCAGCGGCAGCACGACGTTGTCGAGGACGCTCGTCCGGGGTGTCAGGAAGAACTGCTGGAACACGAACCCGAAGGTGTCGTTGCGCGTCCGGTTCACCTGGCGCGCGGACAGGCGCGCCGCGTCCTGACCGTCGAGGAGCACCTGACCGCTCGTCGGCCGGTCGAGCAGGGCGAGCAGGTGCATGAGGGTCGACTTGCCGGAGCCGCTCTTGCCGACGATCGCGAGGCTCTCGCCCCGGTCCACCGCGAGCGACACCCCCTTGAGCGCGTCGAAGCGGGCGTCACCGCGGCCGTAGGTGCGGGTGAGGCCGCGGGCCTCGAGCACGGGAGTGGGCATGCCGCAACGCTAGCGGCGCCCTGCCCGGCCCGGGTGCGAACCTGCTGGGTGCGATGTCAACGGCATGTGGACGCGCGCTGTCCTCCCCAGCGTCAGGCCGGGACCGCCTCGCGCGCTGCGGCCCGTGCCACGATCCGATCGGACTCATGGACGGCGACCCGCTCGGCGGTCAACAGCAAGGAGGCGACATCGGTGGCAGTGCGTGACGGCGCGTCGTTCCAGCTCGTCAGGTCGCGGACGCGGCCCATCCGGACGTCGGGGGCGGGGCACCACATGACGGGGGCGCCCTCCTCGACGGCGAGCGCGTGCCAGACGAGGTCGAGCGCACGTTGGACCGGCTGCGAGTGGACGGCGTGCGGCCCGCCCGCGGCGTACACGACCGCGCCCACGAGGCACGCCCCGACGAGCGGTCGACCGGCGACGTCGAGCGCCGCGGCGCTCGACGCCTTGCGCGTGCGGCCCCGGTCGTCCAGGTACGCGAACCACGCATGCTGGATCCAGCCGTGGTCCACGACGTCACGAGCGTCGGACAACAGGTGCTCGAGCGACGCGAGTTCCGCGAGCTGGGCGGCCACGCGTCGGCCCCGGGCGGCTGCACGCCGTTCGTGGTGTCGATCGACCCAACCGAAGAGTCCCGAGCGGCGGGGCGTGGTGGTCTCCCGGACAGGAGAGGCGTCGCTGTCGACGTCGTGCTGGACGCGGAACTCGAGGGTCATGACGGTCCCTCCGGATCGGTGGCACGGAACGGTGTGGGGTCACGGTAGTCCCGTTCTCCTCGGAGGGCGATACCCCCGTTTCCCGCGGTGGTCCGGCACGGCTCCGGGTCGGTCCGGCCCGGGCTCGCGAGGGTCCGGCACGGCGTCAGTCGTCGAGCACGGCCTCGAGCGCACGGAGCCCTGCGGCCCGTTGGTCCGAGCCGTCGGGCGAGGCGGCGAGCGCGGTCGCGATCGACATCGCCCACCCGCGGGCGCGCGTCCACGTGTCGTCGTCGGGCGCGAGGGCAGCGCGGAATCGCTGCCGGGCCTCCCGGCCGAACGTGAGCCATGCCGTCGCGAGGTCGGTGGCCGGATCCCCTGCGGTCAGGTCACCGAAGTCCACCACCGCGACGAGCGCATGGTCGTCGACCACGATGTTGAACGGGTGCAGATCGCCGTGGAGCCAGAGCGCCGGCCCCTGCCAGGCGGGGGCGGCGGCGACCTGCGTCCACGAACGCTCCAGGTCGGCGGTGCGCGGGATGCGTCCCGACCGCAGTCGTCGCGCCACCGCCGTCGTGCGTCCGCTGAGCGGGCCACCGCGCACTGGGTTGTGCGGCGCGTCCTCCGGCGCCGTGACGTGCAGGGCTCGGAGGAACGCGGCGAGCGTCTCCGGTGCGTCGCGGGGGAGGTCCGTCGACGCTCCAGCCGGGCGACCGGCCACCCACCGGGTGACCGTCCACGACCAGGGGAACACCGCGGACGGCCGACCGATGCGCACGGGCTCGGGCACGGCGACGACGTGTCGGACGCGCGCGGCGATGCCGGGGAGCCACCGCTGCTCGTGCTCGACGAGGTGCGCGGCGGCCTCGCGCCGCGGCACCCGGACGAGCAGCTCGTCGCCGAGCCGCAGCACGACGTTGTCCCAACCCTCGGCGAGGGGTCGCAGCGGCAGGCCGGCGAGATCGGGGTGCTGGTCGAGCAGGAGTCGTCGCACCAGTGCCTCGTCCACGTCGATCTCGGCGTCTGGCACGTGCACCGGACGATGCTAGCCGCGCTCCGGTTCCCGGGCATCGGGAGCACCGGCAGCACCCTGCGGGCACGGTCCCAGCGACCGTCCTGGCACGCCCGCTACGGTGCCCCGGGTGTACGAGGAATGGCGCCGTCCGAAGCAGTGGGCGCGTGCGGGCGGGCTGCTCGTCGTGCCGTACGCCGTCGTCGCATGGTTCACCCTCGCCGTGACGCCCGTCCCGCAGATCGCGTTCGGGCTCGCCGTCGTCGGGATCCTCGGGGTGGTCGCCGCCACGGTCCGGGGCTTCCGGACGTACCGACGGGGTGCCGTCGCCCTGGTCGGCGTGCTGCTGCTGCTCGCCGGCCTGGCGCTGTTCGGCCTCGACCCGTTCCCGGCGCAGATCGCGGGTCTGAGCGACTGGTGGCCGTCGGCGATCACGCAGCCGCAGACCGTGCTCAGCGGCTACTGGACGCTCGTGGCCCTCGGCGCGGTGCTCACGGGCGCGGGCCTGCTCGTGTGGCTGCTCCTCACGGCGCTGCTGGGGACGCCCCGCCCGCGCCGCTGACCTGCGGCCACGCAGAACTCGTCGCCGGCGGCCACGCGGGCCTCGCCGCCGCCGACACCCACGGCACCGACGCCCGTCATCCCCCAGCGGTCACGAACCGCGAGGGGCGGAAGTCCGCGAGCAACGGATGCGCGGCGTCGTGCACGACCTCCCAGGCGGTGAGTTCACCGAGCACGAGGCCGAGCGTGGCGCCGCTGTGGGTGAAGAGCACGTGCAGGCCCGTGATGCCGTCGACGGCACCGGCCACCGGGTCGCCGTCGGCAGGGATCGGCTTGGGGCCCACCCCGACGCCGGCGACGGTGAGCACGGGATGCCCGGCCAGGACGGCGCGCGCCTCGGCCACCAACCCCGCGACGGTCGAGTCCCGCACGTCGTACCGGCCGTCATCGAGCACGCGGACCTCGCGCTCACTCCAGCCGGCGTCGAACACGAGGGAGCCGCCGGGTGCCGGGCGCACCGCGACCCGGGGTGTGTTGAGCACCACGCGGAGCGGCGTCGCGACGGGTTCGCTCCGGACGAGGAGTGCGATCGGGGTCTGGTCGGGCATGGTGACGCCGAGCGTGGCGAGGTCCCGCGGCACGGAGGGACCGGTCGCGAGCACGACGGCGTCGGCCGGGAGGTGCTCTCCACTCGCCGTGGTGACGCCGGTCACCCGGCCGTCGCGGACGGTCGGGAGGCTCCGTCCGGCTCCGGTGCGCACCGTTCCGCCCGCGGCCACGACCTCGGCGAGCAGGTGGTCGACGAGGAGCGCGAGGTCGACCCACCCCTCGCCGGGGTTGAGGACGGCGCCTTCCGGATGCACGGCCGCCGGATCGACTCCGGGCACGTGCCGGGCGACGTCCTCGCGCGACATCCACACGGAGTCGTAACCGATGCGGAGCTCGTGCTCGTGACGCTCCCGGTACGACTCTCCGGGAGCGGCCCAGGTCAGGCCGCCGTCGAACCGCACGACGTCGTGGCGGTCCAGCCGCTGCTGGACGGTGCGGTAGCGGTCGATCCCGATCGTGCGCAGCCGGTGGTACGCGTCGCTCCGCGCTCCCGCCGAGTTGAGCCAGGACAGGGAGCGACCGGACGCGCCGGACGCGGGACCGGCCTCCGTGACGAGCGTGACGGCGGCGCCGAGGCGGACGAGGTGCGCGGCCGTCGAGGCGCCGAGCACCCCGCCGCCGACCACGACCACGGACGTGGCACGCATCACGGCATCCCGGGGAGCGACGGCGCGCTCACCGCAGCGCCCCTGCAGCGGTCCGGAGGTCGGCGACGAGCTCGTCGAACGCAGCGTGGCGGGCGTCCTCGTCGGGCATGCGGAGCAGGGCCGACGGATGGGTGGTCACGAGGAGGCGCGAGCCGTCGTCGAGTTCCTGGAGGCGTCCGCGCTCGCGTCCGATGGTCACGCTGCGGCCGAGCACGGATCGCGCCGCGGTCGCCCCGAGTGCGACGACCACCTCGGGGCGCACCACGGCGAGTTCGGCCTCGAGCCACGGGTGACACGCGACGACGTGCGCCACCGACGGCTTCTGGTGGATCCGGCGCTTCCCCCGCTGCTCGTGGTGAAAGTGCTTCACCGCGTTCGTGACGTACACGGTGCTCCGGTCGATCCCGGCGCGCTCGACCGCACTCGCGAGCAAGCGCCCGGCCGGCCCGACGAACGGTTCCCCCGCACGGTCCTCCTGGTCGCCGGGCTGCTCCCCGACCAGCATGATCCGGGCGTCCGCACTCCCTGCGGAGAACACCACCTGTGTGCCCTCCCGATGGAGCTCACATCCGTGGCACGCGGGGGCGGCCGCACGGAGCGCGGTCAGGTCGGGGTGCTCGGGCACCCACTCCTGGGCGCCGGGACGTTCGACGTCGGTCATGGTCCGAGCCTGCACCCGCCGCGCACCGTGTCGGTCAGCCGACGAGCGCGTCGACGGCGGCGGTGAACGTCGCCGACGGGCGCATGACCGCGGCGGCGGCGTCCGGGTCGGGCCGGTAGTACCCGCCGAGGTCCGACGGTCGGCCCTGCACCGCGGCGAGCTCCGCCACGATCACGGACTCCTGGTCGCGGAGGGTCGCGGCGAGGGCGGTGAACGCCTCGGCGAGGGCGGGATCGTCGGTCTGCCGCGCGAGCTCGTCCGCCCAGTACGCCGCGAGGTAGAAGTGGCTGCCCCGGGTGTCGAGCTCGCCCACGACCTGTCCGGGCGATCGGTTCTCCTCGAGGAACCGGCCGGTGGCGCGGTCGAGCGTGTCCGCGAGGACCTGCGCGCGGGGCTCCTGGGCGACGGCTGCGAACTGCTCGAAGGCGACCGCGAGCGCCAGGAACTCGCCGAGGCTGTCCCAGCTCAGGAACCCCTCGGTCAGGAGCTGCTGCAGGAGCTTGGGGGCGGAGCCGCCGGCACCCGTCTCGAACAGGCCACCACCCGCGAGCAGGGGCACGACCGACAGCATCTTGGCGGAGGTGCCGACCTCGAGGATCGGGAACAGGTCCGTCAGGTAGTCGCGGAGCACGTTGCCGGTGACCGAGATCGTGTCCTCGCCGCGGCGGATGCGCTCGAGCGAGAACCGGGTGGCGTCGACCGGGGACATCACCTCGATCCGCAGCCCCTCGGTGTCGTGGTCGGCGAGGTACCGGTGGACGAGGTCGATGAGGACGCGGTCGTGCGCCCGGGTGTCGTCGAGCCAGAAGACCGCCGGGGTGCCGGTCGCTCGCGCGCGGGTGACGGCGAGACCGACCCAGTCACGGATCGCGGCGTCCTTCGTCTGGCAGGCCCGCCAGATGTCCCCGGTCCCGACCGGGTGTTCGAGCAGCGTCGCGCCCGAGCCGTCGAGGACCCGCACGACACCGTCGGTCGGGATCCGGAACGTCTTGTCGTGGGACCCGTACTCCTCGGCCGCCATCGCCATGAGCCCGACGTTCGGCACCGACCCCATGATCGCGGGGTCGAGCGCGCCGTTCGTCTTGCAGTCCTCGATGGTCGCCGCGTAGACACCCGCGTAGCTCGAGTCGGGGATCACCGCGAGGGTGTCGTGGGGCTCGCCGTCCGGACCCCACATGTGGCCCGACGCACGGATCATCGCGGGCATCGAGGCGTCGACGATGACGTCGCTCGGCACGTGCAGGTTCGTGATGCCCTTCGCGCTGTCGACCATGGCGAGCGCCGGCCCCGCGGCGAGCGCGGCGTCGAACGCGGCGCGGATCTCCGCGCCGTCCGGCAGCTGCTCGAGCCCGGCGAACAGCGCCGCCAGGCCGTCGTCGGCGCGGAGGCCCGCGGCCGCGAGCGCGTCGTCGTACCGGTCGAACACGTCGGCGAAGAACACCCGGACGACCTCGCCGAAGACGATGGGGTCCGAGACCTTCATCATGGTCGCCTTGAGGTGCACGGAGAACAGGACCCCTGCCTCCTGCGCTCGGTCCACCTGGTCGGCGAGGAACGCCCGGAGGTCCGCGACGTGCATGACCGTGGCGTCGACGACCTCGCCCGGGGTGACGCGCACGGCGTCCCGCAGGACCTGCTCGGAGCCGTCGTCCGCGGTGAACACGATGCGGAGGCTGTCGGCCGCGGGCACGACGACGCTCTGCTCGTTCGACCGGAAGTCCCCGCTGGACATCGTCGCGACCTCGGTGGCGGACTCGGGGCTCCAGGCACCCATGCTGTGCGGGTGGTTGCGGGCGTACTGCTTGACGGACGCGGGTGCCCGGCGGTCGGAGTTCCCCTGGCGCAGCACGGGGTTCACGGCACTGCCCTTGACCTTGTCGTACCGGGCGCGGACGTCGCGCTCCTCGTCGGTCGTCGGTGCGTCCGGGTACTCCGGCAGGTCGTGGCCCTGCTCGCGGAGCTCGCGGATCGCGGCCTTGAGCTGTGGGACGGACGCCGAGATGTTCGGCAGCTTGACGATGTTCGCCTCGGGGCGGTCGGCCAGGGCCCCGAGCTCGGCGAGCGCGTCGGGCACCCGCTGCTCGGCGGTGAGACGCTCCGGGAACTGGGCGAGGATGCGTCCGGCGAGGGAGATGTCGCGGGTCGTGACGTCGATACCCGCGACCCCGGCGAACGCCTGGACGACGGGCAGCAGCGACGCCGTCGCCATCCGCGGGGACTCGTCGGTCAGCGTGTAGATGATCTGGGCCATGCCGGCGTCGACTCCCTCGTTCGTGCCCGCCCTGTCGCGGTGTCTCGACATCAAGGTACCCCCGGTCCGGCGGCCGGGAGGCACGCCACCGGTCACCGACGTCGGCGACCGGAGCGGTGCCTCCCGGCCGCGGCGTCACCCCTTGATCGCGCCCGACGACAGGCCGGCGACGTAGAACCGCTGCAGCCCGATGTACAGGGCGATGCAGGGGATCATCGCGACGACGGCACCCGCGGCGAGCGAGCCGTAGTCGACCTGTCCGTACGCCCCGGTCTGCAGGTTGAGCAGCGCGACCGGCAGCGTGTACAGCGAGTCCTTGGTCAGGAACGTCAGTGCACCGAGGAACTCGGTCCACGAGACGAGGAACGTGTACAGCGCCGCGGTCGCCGCGCCGGGCATGAGGAGCGGCCGGAGCACCGACAGGATGAGCCGGGTCCGGGAGGCGCCGTCGACGAACGCCGAGTCCTCGAGCTCGGTGGGGATCGCCTCGAACGCGTTGCGCATCACGAACACGCCGAACGGCAGGTTCACCGTGACGTAGAAGAGCACGAGCCCGAACAGCGAGTTCGTGAGCTTCATGGCGTTGAGCTCGAGGTACAGCGGGGTGAGGATCGCCTGGAACGGCACCATCATCGTCAGCAGGATGAGGCCGAACACCCACTTGGCGCCGGGGAACCGGAACCGCGCGAAGCCGTAGCCGGCGAGGGTCGCGATCACGGCCGTCAGGACCGACGCCGAGATCGCGACGACGAGCGAGTTCACGAGGCCCTGGAGCAGGTGCGACCCCGGCCCGAGGATCGTCCGGAAGTTCGCCATCTCGAGGTGGAAGAAGGTCGACCACGTCGGCGGGGCCGTGATCACCGTCTCCGGTTGGAACGCCCGGAGGATCGCCCACAGCAGGGGGACCCCGAAGACCAGGGCGGACCCGACCCCGGCGATGACGTACAGCGTGCGCTTCACCCGGGTGTCGCGGGGGTGGGCGACGCTCCCCTGGTGGTGTCGACCGCCGCGGCGTCCGGGGACGACGTCCGGGGCGATCTCGGGTGCGAGGGCGAGGCCCGCGGCTCGGCTGGTGCTCGTCGTGCTCATGTCGTCGTCTCCTCAGTCGCGCTCGCGGAGCGCCCAGAACTGGAACGCGGTCACCGCACCCGTCACGACGACGAGCGCGATGGACTCCGCGGTCGCCGCGCCGAGCTGGAGGTTCACGAACCCGCGGTCGTAGATGTAGTTGACGATCGTGGTCGTCGCCGTGCCCGGCCCGCCCTGGGTCAGGATGAAGAACTGGTTGAACGCGAGCAGCGAGCCGATCACCGAGATGATGACGCTGAGCGCGAGCGTGGACCGGATCATCGGCATGGTGATGAGCCGCTCCTGCTGCCACCAGGACGCCCCCTCGAGGGCGGCCGACTCGTAGACCTCGTCCGGGATGCCCTGCATGGCCGACATGATGAGCACCATCGTCAGCCCGGACACGGCCCAGACGACGAGCACGCAGATGAGCAACGTGGCGAGCGGCGCGTTGACGAGCCAAGCGGTCGTCCCGTCGGTGACGTGGAGCGCCCTGAGGACCAGGTTGACGGCGCCCGAGTTCGGCTGCGCCTCGAGGACGAGCATGAAGCTCAGGGTGGTCAGGCCCACGACGTACGGCAGGAAGAAGATCGTCCGGAGCACGGTGGACCCCTTGCGCCGCGCCCGGATGAGCACCGCGAGGAAGTACCCGAGCGCCAGGATCGGCACCGTCACGATCGCGGTGTACAGCAGCGTGTAGCCGATCGCGTGGACGAACGCCGGGTCCTGGAACAGGTTGGCGTAGTTCTCGAGCCCGATGAACCGGTAGGCGCCGATGAGCGGCCAGTTCGTCAACGAGATGTAGACCGCGAAGACGAGCGGGACGAGCACGAACACGCCGACGAACAGCATCGCGGGCGTGACGAGCGCGAGCCCGGCGGCCGGTGGATGGGTGAGCGAGTTCCGGGGACGGGGACTCCGTCGCTCCGTCCGCTGCGACACCGGGACCCGTCGGGTCCCTGTCAGTGACGACATCGTTGCACCTCTCTGTGCTGGTGACCGCGGCGCGGTCGGACGACCGCTGTACGGTCCTGGGTCGACCGCTCGGCGGTCACGGATGGTGTCTGCGTGCGGGGTCAGGCCTGGGCCTGGTCGAGGATCCGGTCGTACTCGGGCGCCGCGGCCCGCAGTGCCTGCTGCACCCCGGCGCCGAACACCGCGGTGCGGAACATCGTGAAGAACGGTGCCGAGGGCTGGTTCACGAGCAGGTTGTACGCCAGGGTCTGCGGCGCGTAGCCCTTGTCGAGGTTGTCGAGCGGGCGCGAGGCGAGCGGGAACTTCCGCCGGTACTCGGCGGTCGCCGCGTCCCCCCGGGTGGGGAAGTACCCGCCGGTGGGCAGGTTCTGCTGCGGCTTGAGCGAGTTGGCGTACTGCATGAACGCCCACCCGCCGTTCGGGTTCGACGCACCGTTCGGGATGCACATGTTGTCACCGCCGTCGAAGAACGCGCGGCCACCGGTCGGCCCGGGGATGAGCGCGGTCGCCATCTTCTTCTGCATGCTCTTCGTCGAGGCGTTCCAGGTGCTGCCGTAGTTCGTCGGCATGATGCCCACGGTCCCCGCGCGGAAGTCCGCACCCCAGGTCGTGCCCGCGTCCGAGAACGCGTTGCGGGACATGAGGCCGTCCTTCCACAGCTGACGGTAGAACTCGAGCGTCTGTTCGAGCCCGTCGTTCCCGGTGATGTGGCCGTGCTGCTTGCCGACCGCGCCGAGCATCATGTCGGTGCCCGTCGCCCAGATGTGCGGCTGGACGACGAAGCCGAGGATGCCCGGGGAGTTCCCGGCGATCGACCACCCGTAGACGTCGTCACCGAGTGCCCGGATCTTCTTCGCCGCGTCGAGGAGCCCGTCGAAGTCCTTCGTGCTCTCGGTCGGGTCGAGGCCGGCCCGGTCGAACAGCTCGGTGTTGAGGTACAGCATCGAGTTGTCCGCCAGGTACGGCAGGCCGTAGTACCTGCCGCCGCGCTCGAGCAGGTGCAGGTGCCCGGTCGACAGCTGGTCGAAGTAGTCGAGCCCCTTGACCGCCGAGGTGAGGTCGGCGAACGCGTCGCGGAAGATGAACAGCATCGAGTTGATGTCGTCCACGTCGACCACGTCCGGCGGCTCGCCACCACGGATGGCGGTGGCGAGCTTCGTGACGTACTGCGCGTCGGGGACCGGCGTCAGGTCGACGTGGAGGTCCGGGTGGTCACGGTTGAAGTCGGCGACCGTGGCCGTGAGCCCGGCCTGGGTGGCGGCACGGCACCAGACCTGCACGGTGCCGGTCGCCTTGCCGCCGAAGCCGGCGTCCGAGGAGCTGATCGCGGGGAGTGATCCGGAGCACCCGGCGAGCGCGAACGCCGCGCCGCCGAGCACCGACCCCGCCAGGAACGTCCTGCGGTCCATGGGTCACCGGGCCTGGGGGAGCCAGACGCGCATCGCGTCGACGCCGCGGTTGGCCCAGGCGTAGTACGGGATCGCGGTGATGGTGACGGCTTGGAGGGCCGGGGCCGGCTCCGCCACGGTGGTCGCGCCTCCACCGATCCGCCGGTACGGCCACGCGGCTTCGGCGTGCTCGGCCGGGGCCTGCCCCTGCAGGTGCAGGACGGTGATGCCGTCGAGGAGGTCGGCGCGGTACTCGGCGTCGATCGCGGCATCGACGTCGACGAGCACGTCGTCCACGCGGAACCCGTCCTGGTCGGCCTGCTCGACCGCGAACACGAGCGGACCGCGCTCGATCGCGACCTGCCCGCGGCTCGCGTCGATGCGGGCGTCGGCCTCGTAGAGGTGCACGGACATGTCGAACGTGACCGTGACCTCGTCGCCGACCGCGAACTCCCGGGTGACGCGGACCGGCTGACCGGCCTGCACGCCCTCGACCGCTTCGCCGCCGACCGTGACCGTCGTCGCGTCGGACCAGTCCGGCACGCGCAGGTCGAGGGACCACTCGCCCGTGCTCTCGGTCACCGTGACGGTCACCGTGCCGTCCCACGGGGAGGTGGTCTCGACGTGGACGGCACCGCGCTCCCCCGCATAGTCGCCCGTGGCGTACTGGTGCAGCTGGAGGCCCTCACCGCTCTGGGTGGCGACGTAGCCGTCCAGGCTCGCGAACGTCCGCATGATGTTCGGCGGGCAGCACGCGCAGTCGAACCAGCCGCGGCGGCCGTGCGCCGGGGACCGGTTCTCGTCCTGGTGTGCCCGGTCGCGGAGCTGGAGCGGGTTGACGTAGAAGTACTCGGTCCCGGCGAGCGAGACCCCGGCGATGAACGCGTTGTACAGGAGGCGCTCGATGGCGTCCGCGTACACGGGCTTGCCGGTCGCAAGCAGCAGCCGCCACGCCCACTGGACACCGCCGATGGCCGCGCAGGTCTCGGAGTACCCGCGGTCGGTGGGGAGCTCGTACGGGTCGCCGAACGCCTCCATGTCCCAGCGGGACCCGAGGCCGCCCGTGATGTACGCCTTCGTCGCCATCATCGAGGCGAACTGCCGCTCGCTCGCCTCGATGAGCTCGGTGTCACCGGTCTCGATCGCGACGTCGACGGCACCCGACGCCAGGTACACGGCGCGGACCGCGTGGCCCTCGACCGTCTCGGCCTCGCGCACCGGCACCCGGTCCGAGAAGTACGTCGGCTCCTTGCCGTAGCGCTCGATGAGGCCGTGGCCGCGGGCGTCGACGAAGTAGTGGGCCAGGTCGAGGTACTCGCGGCGGCCCGTCTCGCGGTAGAGCTCGACGAGGCCCATCTCGACGACCGGGTGGCCGTCGACGTCGTGGCGCTTGTCCTCGCCGAACGTGCGGACGAGGTGGTCGGCGAGCTTGATCGCGACGTCGAGCAGGGCGGTGTCACCGGTCGCCCGCGACTGCGCCACGGCGGCCTGGAACAGGTGGCCCGCGCAGTACATCTCGTGGCTCCACGGGAGGTCGTGGTAGCGACCCTGGTCGTGGTACCGGACCTGCTGGACCGAGTCGATGTAGCCGTCCTCCGCCTGTGCGCGGGCGACCAGGTCGGTCACCTGCCGCTGGAGCTCGAGGAGGTCGTCGGCGGGCTGCCGGCCGTACTCCCAGGCGACGGCCTCGAGCCACTTGTAGACGTCGGAGTCCATGAAGATCGGTCCGACGGCCTCGCCCTCCTCGACGCCAGCGGCGATGCGGAGGTTGCGGAAGTTCCCGGCGGTCTCGAGCTGCTCGTACCCGGAGCGGATCGCGTCGCGTCCGTTGCGGTCCTGGCGGAGGGCCCAGAAGCCCCCGGTGATCCGCGCCGCGTCGGGCGCGAGGGGGCGGAGCGCGACCCGGGCGTCCCCGGAGGGGCGGACGGGTTCGGCGGTCCGCGGCTGGCCGGCGGTGCCGACGGCGGACGGTGCGGTTGCGGTCATGGTGCGTGACTCCCCGATGTGGAGGGACAGGCGACGCCGACGTGGAGGGCGACGCTGCCCCGGGCAACTTCCCGGTGTCACCGCGGCGATCGTGCCTCGGCAAAACCAGAAAACGGTTTCTGCGGTCACAGTAGGACCGTTGTGCCGCGCTGCGCAAGCCTGTTTCCGTGAGGGTTCTATGATGACGAGGATCCGGTCGGGGCCGAGCGCTCCGACCGACCGGGGACCGGACGACCCCGGCGTGCGGACGGAGAGGACGACGCCGTGACGAGCGAGACGACCAGCCGCGCGAGCGGAGCCGGCACCGTGCGCATCACCGACGTGGCGGCGCTGGCCGGGGTGTCGATCGGGACGGCCTCGAAGGCGCTCAACGACACCGGTCAGCTCCGACAGGAGACCCGCGAGCGCGTGCGAGCCGCCGCCGCGAAACTCGGGTTCGTCGTCGACGCCCGCGGCCGTGCCCTGTCGTCGGGCCGGAGTTACACGGTCGGCATGATCACGACGGACTCGTTCGGCCGCTTCAGCATCCCGGTGATGCTCGGCGCCGAGGACGTCCTGAGCGCCGGGCAGATGGCCGTGCTCATGTGCGACACCCGGGACGACATCGTCCGCGAGAACCACTACGTGCGGTCCCTGTCGTCCCGCCGCGTCGACGGTGTCATCGTCACCGGCCGGAGCGCCGAGGCCAGACCCCCGATCCGCGTCGACATGCCCGTCGTCTACGCGTTCACGCCCTCGACCAGTCCGGACGACGTCTCGATCACCCTCGACGACGCCGCGGGTGCGGCACTGCTCGCGGACCACCTCGTCGCGATCGGCCGCCGTCGCGTCGCGTACGTCACCGGCCCGCAGCACCACTCGGCGGCCCACCGACGCGCGGAGTCCGCGCAGGCCCGGCTCGGGGACCGCCTCGTCGGGCAACCGCTCTACGGCGAGTGGTCCGAGCGCTGGGGCCGTCAGGCCGTCGACCTGCTCGTGCACGGTGGCGCCGACCTCGACGCGATCGCCTGCGGGAGCGACCAGATCGCCCGCGGCGTGTGCGACCGCCTCCGGGAACTCGGACGCTCGGTGCCGCACGACGTCGCGGTGACCGGCTTCGACGACTGGGACGTCATGGCCCTCGCGAGCCGCCCGCCCCTGACCACCGTCAACCTGCGGCTCGAGGAGCTCGGTCGGCAGGCCGGCCGAGCGCTCCTCGCGCTCATCGACGGCGACACACCGGAGCGGCGGCTCGCCGTGCAGCCGACCCTGGTGATCCGCGAGTCGACCGTCGGCGGCTGACCCCGTCGCTGCGGGCGATGACGGAGGTGAACCGGAGGCGGCAGGAGGCGCACCGCCCGTGGTCGCGTGCCCCCGGGCGGGCCGCGGTGCCGGTGGGATGACCGGGCCGACGCCCGGCACCACCGGAGGAACCATGCAGATCATCGCCCTCATGACCGTCAAGGACGAGGTCGACATCGTCGGCGACGTCCTCCGCGCCGCAGCCACGTGGGCCGACGCGATCCACGTCATGGACAACGGCAGCACGGACGGCACCTGGGAGGCCGTGCTCGCCCTGGCGGACGAGCTCGAGCCCGTCGTCGTGTGGGGGCGGTTCCTCGGCACCTACCGTGACTGGCTCCGGCAGTGGCTCTACACCGAGGCCGTGGCGCGCGCCGAGCCGGGCGACTGGTGGTGCCGGCTCGACGCCGACGAGTTCTACGTCGACGACCCGCGGACGTTCCTCCGTGCCGTCGAGCCCACCGCCGACCACGTGATGAGCGCGTCGTTCCAGCACTACCTGACCGAGGACGACCACGCGCGGCTCCTCCGCGACGGCGATGCCCGGGCGTCCTGGCGGGACGTCCGGTGGTTCACGTGCAACCACTCCGAGGTGCGGTTCGTCCGGCACACCCCCATCACGACCTGGCCCGCCGGGTCGGAGTGGCCGCTCGACCTCCGACGACCGGCACGCGCGCGGATCCGCCTGCACCACTACCAGTACCGGTCGCTGCACCAGGCCGGGCACCGGGCGATGGTCCGCTCGACGGGCGTGGACCCGGCGGTCTTCGGGCACGAAGGAGAGGACGACGACGCCTGGTACCGGACCCGGGGCCTGACGCCGCCGGCGCGGACCGACCTGCGCGCCGCCCACGTGGTCCCCGTCGCGCAGCTGACGCTGTCGGAGGCGTTGCCCCCACACGCCCGCCGGGCGCCTCGCGTGCGCGGTGGGCTCCGACGTCGCACCCTCCGCCTGCTGCTCCGCGGCTGGCTGTGGGCGTCTCGACCGGTCCTCCGGCGGATCGCCGCCGTGTGAGCGTCGTCAGGAGCCGTCCGGCACGAGCCGCGCCGCCACGACGACGTTGCGGGTCGCGGCGCTCCCGTCCGGGCTCGGCAGGCACGTGACGACGAGCAACCGCCCGGGCTCGTCGCTCCACAGTGCATCGGCGGCGAGTCCCGACTTCCGCACCGTGCGCGAGGCCTCCACCCGGTACCGGTGGTCGCCCACACGGACCTCGTCACCGGCGCGCACGCGCACGGTGCCGTCCTCGCGGACGATCGCGTTGCCCGGCGCGCGACCCCCGCCACCGAGCGCGTGCATGACGAGCACGACCGTCCCTCGTTCGGCGTCCTCGACGGGCCTCCCCCGGTCCCGCACCCAGTAGGCGGACCGGAAGCCGGGAGGCACGACCACGCCGTCCACCGCGCTCACGGCGCCGACGGGCACGTCGAGGCCGACCGAGGGGACCCGGAGCCGCACGCCGATCGAGGCCTCGGCCGACGCGGCCGGGAGCGGCGAGGCCCCGGGGTCCACGCGGACCGGCCGTCCGTCGAGGTCCCGCCCGCTGACCGGCCCGGTCGAGGCCGGATCCGAGGCCGAGCTCGATGCGGACGGACCTGCGGCACCCGCGCCGGGTGACCCGAAGAGGGCCGCGAGGCACCCACCGGCCACGATGACGGATGCCGTCGGCAGGACGACGCGGAGGGGCAGGATCGTCCGCGGTCGAGGCGGGACCGGCGGTGGCGGCGGCCCGTCCGTGCCGGCGGTCATCCGCGGCGTCGAACGGCCGAGGTGGCGATGGTCACCGCGACGAGGACGGCAGCGAGACCCATGGCACCCGCCGCCGTGCCAGCCGTGCTCACCCGGTCCCGTCCGGGCTGACCCGCGACCGCGCCGCCCGTCTCGATGCGCGTGGCCGGCAGAGGCCGGGGGTCCGTGCCCTGGCCGGTGCTGGCACCCGACCCGCCGTCGCCGTCACCACCGCCGGAGCCCGTGGTCGTCCCGGTCCACCACGTCCGGTCGGAGGCGGTCGGCGCGGGCACCCCGACGAGTGGCGTCCGGTCGGTCCGGGCGGGCGTCCCCGTGGCCGACACCCCGCTCGCCGTCGTCCCCGCGGCGGCCCGGACGGTGCCGGTGCAGGCCACCGACGCCCCGGGTTCGAGCACGGGGACGGTGGCCGGCCCACCCGCGCATGCCAGCCCCTGCCGGTCGACGTGTTCGTCCGTGACCCGGACGTCCGTCAGCACCGTGTTCCCGGTGTTCCGCACGACGGTCTCGCGCCGGAGTCGCTGCCCTTCGGGCACCCGCGGACCCGGCGCCGCGTCGACGTCCCGCCCCTCGGTGCGTGTCGTGACGTCGAGCGCCGGCCGAGCCCCGTCCACCGGGAGCTGCATGCCCCAGAACAGCCCCGAGTTCGGGGTCGTGCCGGGCTCCGCACCCGTCGCCGTGACCGTCAGGTGGTCCACCGGGGTCGTCGTGCGGAACGTCTGCGTCACGCCGGTGTGCCATGCCGGGCAGGTCGCCGTGACGTCGTACCGTCCGGCCGCGGTGTCCTCGGTGACCGCCCCCGGACCGCCCGCACCGGTGTCGGCCTCGTAGCGGAGCCACCGCCCCGTCGGCCCGGCGAACCGCACGGACTCGCGGTCAGCGCTCCCGCAGATGTCGACGTCGTGGACGAACAGCACCGTGCCGGTCGGCAGGGCACCGCCGCGCAGCGACGAGAAGTCGAGCGTCCAGGTCCAGGTGCCCGGGTTCGCGGCGCTGACCCAGAGGTCCGAGTGGACCGTCCCGGTCGGCGGCTGTTCCTCGCCGCCGTCGAACACGCCGCCGGACGCCGGGGTGTGGACCGCGCTCCACCCGTCGGGAGCGCCGTCGGTCGTCATCGTGAAGCGTCCGGTCGCCGCGCTCGGCAGCACCGCACGACGGTCCGCGGCGGGCTCCCGGAACGCGAACTCGGACACGGAGTGGCCCGACGGCATCGCACTGGTCGGTCGGTCGGGGACCGCGGCGCCGTCCTGCGTGAGCAGCCGCGCGCCGACCACGCCGTCGGCGGTCAGCACGGGCGGCGGGTCGTCGATCCCGACCGCGGGTGTCAGCGGCACGGGTGCTGCGGCGGCGACGTCCGGCACCGCGATCGCGGCCATCGCGCCCACGAGCAGCGCGGCGCCGACCGCGCTGCGTCGGCGTCCCCGGGTCCGTCGTCGTACCGTCCGGTGTCGTCGCTGTGCCTGGCGCCCCATCTGCCCTCCACGTCGTGGTGCCGGGACCACGTGCGCTCCCGGACCGGGGGCTCACCGCCCCGAGCGCCGGAACGGTACCGCGGGGCAGCGCGGGCGGTCGCATTCCCGGGATGTCGTACTCCGCCGCCGACGCGGGATCCGGAATCAGGCCTCCACACCGGTGGCGCCGCCCGCGTGCTCGCCCACCACCCGGCCGTCCCGGAGTTCCACGACCCGGTCCGCCTGGGCCATGATGAGCGGGTCGTGCGTCGACACGACGACCGCGACGTCGCGCTCGTGGGCGAGCGTCACGAGCAGCCGCATCACCTGGTCGGCCGTGACGCTGTCGAGCTGACCGGTCGGCTCGTCCGCGAACAGGACCCGGTGCGGCGTCACGATCGCGCGGGCGATCGCGACGCGCTGCTGCTGTCCACCGGACAGCTCCGTCGGGCGCTGGTGCCCGTGACGGCTGAGACCGACGGCCTCGAGGGTCGCGGCGACCCGTGCGGTGCGCTCCGCGACGGGCGTGCGGTCGATCCGGAGCGGGATCTCGACGTTCTCGGCGGCCGAGAGCGTCGGCAGCAGCCCGAAGTCCTGGAACACGAACGCGACGTCCCGTCGCCGCACCTCGACGAGCTCGTCCTCGGTCGCCGTGGTGAGCTCGCGCCCGGCGACCGTGACGGTCCCCGACGTCGGGCGGTCGAGACCGCCGAGGAGCCGGAGGAGCGTCGACTTGCCCGCCCCCGACCGCCCGCGCAGGACGACGAGTTCGCCGGGCGCCACGTCGAGCGAGACGTCCTCGCAGCCCCGCACGCGCTGCCGGCCGTCGCGGTACAGGCGGGTGAGACCCCGAGCGCGGACGACCGGGGTCTCGGTCCGCGTCGCCGCCGCGCGGCGCCCGCTCGTCGTGTCCGTCATGCGCGGGTCCCCTCGTCCGTCATGTCGTCGGGGCCCTCGGCGCGGTAGACGCCCACGTGGTCGGGGCGCAGGAGCACCCGGACGCGGTCGCGGAGGCCCAGCGTCTCGACGTACTCCTGCGGCAGCTGCAGGCGCCCCACCGCGTCGACCACCGTGTACTCCTGCGCACCGGACGCGCCCGCCGCCCCGATGAGCCGGTCGCCGCGCAGGACCTCGGTCGCGGTCCTCCCGTCGCTGATGCGCACGGTGCGCTCGACGTGGTCCGCCACCGCCGGGTCGTGCGTCACGATGAGCGTCGTCGTGCCGAGCTCCCGGTTCACCGTGCGGATCGTCTCGAGCACGTCGGCGCTCGTGGCCTCGTCGAGCTCGCCCGTCGGCTCGTCGGCGAGCAGCACGGCGGGTGCGTTCGCCAGTCCGACCGCGATCGCCGCGCGCTGCCGCTGTCCGCCCGAGACCTCGGCCGGCAGCCGCTCCGTCAGGTCACCGATGCCGAGCAGCTCGAGCAGCTCGGCCGCGCGGCGCTCGCGCTGCCGGGACCCACCGAGCTGCATCGCGAGGAACACGTTCTCGCGGACCGTGAGGTACGGCACGAGGTTCCGCTCGGTCTGCTGCCACACGAACCCGACGACACGACGCCGGTAGTGCAGGTGGTCCCGGGCGCGCATCGTCGTGAGGTCCGTGCCGGCGACCGTGACGCTGCCGGCGGTCGGTCGGTCGTGCCCGGACAGGATCCCGAGCAGGGTCGACTTGCCCGACCCCGAGGCACCGACGAGTGCGACGAGCTCCCCGCTCGCGACGTCGAGGTCGAGGCCCTGCAGCGCCTGCACCTCCACGCCCTCGGTCGTGTACACGCGGACCAGGTCGCGGCATCGAATCGTCATGTGTCGTCCCTTCCGTCGGTGACCCCGGACCGCCGTCGGTCGACGACGACCGCGGCGAGCGTGGCGAGGACCGCCGCGAGTGCGAGCAGCCCGACCGTCGCGGTGGTGGCGAGCGGGTCCACCGTGAGGACCGCCACGGCGTGGTCGGCAGTCCGCGGCACGATCGCGGGCACCACGGCCACCACGGCGGCGAGCCCGAGGACGACCCCGGCGACGAGCCCGAGCAACACCCGGGGGCCGAGCTCCCAGAGCGTCACGGCCGTGCGCTGGCGTCCGGTGAGCCCGAGCGTGCGGAGCATGGCCCCGCGGCGCTGCCGCACGGGGGCCGCGCTCACGACCGTCAGGGCGATCGCGGCCGCCGTCATCGCCGCGGACAGCACGAGGCCGGCGACCACGACCACCACGAGTCCGCCGACGAGCGGATGCGTGTCGACGCCGCGCGTGCGGCCGTCGACCGGGAGGTCCACCGCGGCCGCACTCGTCACGACCACCCCGGCGGTCACCGCGATGCTCGTCGCCCCGACGATCGTCGCGAGGACCCAGCCGGCGGTCGGGCCGCTCCGGACGTCCTCGGCCGTCCCGACGAAGGCGGCGGCACCGCGTCGTCGGACCAACCCGACCACCAGTCGTGCCAACCGCGGGCGGACGCGGAGCAGCAGCACGACGAGCGCGGCCGCCAGCAGCAGGGGCGTGACCGTGACGAACGCGTCCACCGGCCGCGCGCCTCCCGTCGGTGCCGCCGCGCGCTGTGCGACGACCGCGGTCGCCCCGACGGCCATGGCGACCACGAGCGCCTCGGCGACCCACCGGAACCGGGGCAGGAGCGGTCGACGCCGACGCTGCCCGAGGACCTCGGCGAGCGCCACGACCGCGGCGAGCGCCGGCGGGGCGGCCGCAGCGGCGAGCGCGGCGGGCGTCCAGTCCCACCCGCCGACGGGGATCGTGAGGACCGCGGCGAGCGCGCCGAGCGCGGCACCGGGGACGCTCGCGACCGCGAGGTCCCGGGCCGCACCACCGGCCAGGGCGCCGGCACCCGCCCCGCGGTCGCGGAGGAGTGCCCGCACCGCCCGCCGTCGCGCCAGCAGCCCGCTGACGGCGAGGAGCAGGGTGACCCCGGCGACGCCGAGCGGACCGGTCGCGCTCAGGGCGAGCACCGCGGCCGAGGCGGCGGCCCGCTCCTCGTGCAGGGCGAGGAGCTGCGGCAGGAACGTGCCGAGGAGGAGTGAGCGTTGGTCGCCGCTCGTCGCGTCGACGGGCGTGGGGTCGGCGAGCATGCGGGTCAGCGCCTGGCGCACGGCCGGCACCGAGGCCTCGTCGAGGCGGTCGACGTGCAACCCGAACCACACCTGGACGGTCGTGCCGCCGATCGCCGGCGCGATCGCCGGCCAGGTCGCCGCGTCGACGAACACCGACCCGTGGAGGACCGGGGTGCCGTCCGGCAGGAACATGGTCGACGGGGTGCGGCGGTTCGGGTCCTGGGACCACAGGCCGCTGCCGGGGTGCCGGGGCACGAACACGCCGACGAGCCGGACGGGGTACCGGTCGCCGCCGACGTCGACGAGGTCCTGGCGCCGGCCGACGCGCCAGTGCATGGCCCGGACGGTGGCGCGGGACGCGACGACCTGCAGGACGGTCCCGTCGCCGATGCCCGTCTGCACGTGTGGCCAGTGGCCGGCGACGAGGCGCCCGGCGGCCCGCAACTCCGGGGACGTCTGGATCCGGTACGCCGTCTGCTCGTGCACGCCGCCGCGGGGGCCGGTCGCGGCGAAGCCGTCCGGGGTCGGTCGCCCGGGTGGCGCGACGCCGGCCGCCGAGGCCGCGACGTGCCCCCGGTCGAGCACCCGTCGCACGGCGCGCGGGGCGTCCGTGCGCACGCGCTGCAGCAGGCTCGGCACGCTGGTCCACGTCTGCGCGAAGGACGCCGTCTGGGCGTCGAGCTGTGCGAGCGCCGACAGGGGGTCGGGCTGCACGGCGCCGGAGAGGTCGCGGTAGGCCGGACTCGCGCTGTCGACCGTGTGCACGAGGTCCGCGTCGAGCAGGGCGGTCGTCAGGCGCGGCGCGGCGGCCCCGGCGGCGGTGACGACCGCCACGAGCACCGCGACCGCGACGAGTGCGGCCCACTGACCGATCAGGCCCCGGAGCACCAGGTGCCGCCGCGACGGCTGTGCCAGCTGCCCGTGCGGACGACCGATCGCGCGAGGGCCGCTCATCCCCGGCCTCCCGACCGACGGGCACCGCGGGTGACGGCGACGCCGTGCCCGAGCACGACGAGGGCCCCGACGACGAGCACGACGCCGACCGTCAGCGCGATCGGTCCCGGCGCGACCGCGACCGCGACCGGCAGCGCGGGCGGCGCACCCGGCACGCTCGTGCGGGCACTCCCGGCCACCACGAGCGCGGCGGTCAGCGCGCCCGCGAGCACGCCCGCGACGAGTCCGTGCACGACGACCACGGCGGGCGCCGCCGCGCGCACGGCCCCCTGCGTCCCGGCTCGGACGCCGACGGCACGGAGGGCGATCGTCTCGCCGACGCGGTCCCGGGCGGACACGGCGACGGCCGCGACCAGGGTGAGGAGCGCGAACGCGAGCCCTCCGGCCGCCCCGAGCAGGAGCACGTCGGTGTCGAGCGCGAGGAAACGGCGCTGCACGTCGCTCGCGGGGGTGGTGAGCGTGACGTGGCCGTCGAACGCGTGGCGGAGGGTGTCGCGCTGTCCGGCGTCGGCGGCCCAGACCTCCTGGACGCGCTGCGGTTGCCGGGCCTGGGCGAGCATGCCCTGGTCGAGCGCGTCGAGATCGGCGAGCACGGCCGGACCGCCGTCGGTGCCGGGCACGACGGGGACCGTGCCGACGACGCGGGCGTCGAGCCCGGCCCAGGGCCCCGTGATCTGCATCGCGCTGCCGACGTGGAGCCCGACCGCGCGGGCGAGCCGCGCGCTGACGACGACGGGCACCCGTCGTCCGGCCGACGGCATGAGGCGGATGCCGTCACCGCCGGCGACGCTGCTCGACAGGTCGCGGGCCGTGACGGCGATCCGGCCGGGGTCGGTCGTGCGCGCGAGGACGCCCTGGCCGAACGCCGCCGGAGCCGTGGTCCACGACCGCGCGGGCAACGGCACGACCCGTGGTCCGACCCGCAGCGTCCCGATCGCGATCCGGACGTCCTGCACGTCGGCGGTCGGGCGGGCGACGAGATCGACCGCGACGAGGTGCCACGGGCCGCCCGTCGGCAGGGACCCCGCCGCGGTCGAGGTCGACGTCGTGCCGACCCGCAGGACCCCGCCGTGCAGGGACACCGGGGCGAGGTCACCCTGGGCGTCCGCGACCCAGGCGGTGACGGCGATCGGGACGGCGCGGTCGGCCGCTGTGACGGGCGTGCTCACGGGGACGCCGAACTCGCCCGTGGTCGTCGCGAGGGGCCCGAGCGCCGCCGACGTCGACACCAGCCGGAGGGTGACCCGCCCCCGCCCGAGCGCGACGCCGGCCGGGGTGCTCCGGAGCGCCGTCGCTGCGCCCGGGGCGTCGAAGGCCGTGCGCGCGACCGGGAGGAGCCGGGGCAACGCCGGGGCCGCCACGCCGATCACGGCCGCGGATCCGGTCGGGGTGCCGCCCGTGAACCGCAGCACCGGGACGGTCCCGCGTCGGAGCGCCGCCGTGGTGCGCAGCGGTGCCGGCACGAGATCGCCGGGGTCGTCGAGGGCGACACCGCCGCCGACGGTGGCCCGGAGCGCGCCGCCCTGCGCGATGCGGGTCGAGGCCGTCAGGAACGCCGCCGACGTGCCACCGACGCCCGCCGCGAGCACCCCGGTCGCGACGGCGAGTACGAGGAGCGTCGCCGCCGGCGTGTGCACGCGGAGGTCCCGCGCGGCGAGTCGCCCGGCGAGCACCACGCCGAGGTCGCGCCGACGTGCGGCCAGGTGCGCGGCGAGCGTGAGGAGCCCCCCGAGCGCGAGCGCGGCGACGGCGGCGAGTGCCGTGACCGCGGCCGCGGGAGCGACCACCGCGATCGGGTCGACGCCGTCCGCGTGATCGGCGACGGTCCGGAACCGCCAGACGGCGACCGCGGCCACCGCGACGAGGAGCACGAGCGCCGGGACCGTGACGACGAGCGGCGTCCGCACGATCGGCCGGGAGGTCGTGCCCACCAGCGCGCTCGCCGTCGCCGCACCGACGGCGAGCGCGACCACGCCGAGCACCGGGACGAGGACCTCGGCGACGGCGGCCGGCGGCCCGTACCGGGCGGCGAGGAGCGCCTGGCCCGCGGCGGCGCCGACGAGGGCGGCGGGCACGGCGACGGCGAGCGCCTCGAGTGCCGCGAGCCGGACGAGCAGGCCGGGGGTGCCGCCGCGGGCACGGACGAGCCGGTCCTCGTCGACGCGGGCCGCGACGAGGAGCCGCGCGAGCATCGTGAGGGCGACGCCGCCGGCCACGGCGAGCACGGTGACCGGCACGGGCACGGCCTCGTGCAGGGCGACCACGGCGTCGGCGGTGGTCGTCGTGGTCCGGGCGGCGCTGCCGTGCGTCGTGGTCCCGCCCGCGGCGGCGAACCGGCGGGCCGCGGCGTCGGGCAGGGTGGCGAACCCCTCGGCGAGGGCACGGAGGTCGCCGGCACGGACGGCGTCGACGCGCGGCCGGACAGTCCAGGACGAGTGTCGGCCGGAGGCGTGGTGCTCGACCTCGACCGGTGCGGCGCCGAAGGTCCGGCGCACGAGCGCCCGGAACGCGGCGTCCTGACGGACCGGGTCGCCGTCGACCGCGATGGTCACGGACGCGAGCCGGTCCGGGGTCGCGCGCAGGGCCTCCCGCGCGACGGTGGTGGGGGCGCGTACCGCGAGCCCGACCGCGAGCGTGGCGAGGAGTGCGAGGACGGCGACGGTCAGCGCGGTGACCCCGAGCACGGAACGACGGCGGACGGCTCGGCGCCACCAGGGCCGGAGCGCGCTCGGTTCCCCCACCGGTCTCCCCTCGTGCCGGTGTCTCCCGGCGTTCCGGTCAACCTAGCGGCACCGACGGACGCACGACCACCTCGTCGTCCAGTCATACGTGGGATCACTGACCACGGCGTACGCTGCGTGGGGTGTTCCTCCTCCTCGGCTCCCGCACCACCCAGGCCGTCCTCAACCTCGTGGCGTTCGTGTGCGGGTACTGCGGCGTCCACGCCCAGCAGCGGGTGGTCAAGCGCTCGACGAAGCTGACGCTGTTCTTCGTGCCGCTGTTCCCGATCTCGACCTCGTACGTCAACGAGTGCACGAACTGCGGTGCCGTGACGCGGATCACGGCGGCCCAGGCGCGGCACTCCCTCACGTGGAGCGCGGAGCAGGCGCGCAGCGTCCGCTGACCGGGCCGCGGCCCGGAGGCGCGGGAGGCAGCGCGCCAACGACAACTGCGCGGTCGTTGACGCGCGCACTTCGTCGTCCACGCGCGCACTCCCGCACGCCGCCCTCAATCCGCCAGCACGCGCGCCGTCCGCCGGTGCCACACGAGCGGCTCGGCCTCGTCGTCCGAGGCCACGGCGAGCACGCGGAGCACCACCAGGTCGTGGTCACCCGTCCGCAGCACGTCGGCGACGACGCACTCGAGCCACACGGGCGCGCCGTCGAGCAGGAGTGCTCCGGTCGTGGTGATCGTGAACGGCAGGTCCCGTAACCGGCTCGAGCGGTCACGGGACGCCAGTTGCCGCGTCCGCTCCACGTGCCCCGTCCCGAGCACCGAGATCCCCAGCACAGGCGCGTCGAGCAGGTCGGGCCACGTCGTCGAGGTGTGCTGGACCGCGAACGACACCATCGGCGGCTCGTACGACACCCCGACGCTGAACGACGACACGACCATCACGACGGGGAGCTCGCCCGCGACGGCGCCGATCGCCGCGACCCCGCTCGGGTGTTCCGCGAACGCGTCGCGGACGGCCTCGGGGCTGACCCCCGGACCGACGACCGGGCGCATCACCGGGTGACCTCCGTCCCGGGCAGGACGGTCCGGTCGGAGGCCGGCGTGCCGGACCGGTGCCGGGCCTCCCGTTCGTCGTCCCGCATCGCCGCGACCAGTGCGTCGACGTCGGGGAAGGCGCGCTGCTGGCGGAGCAGCTGCTCGACGACGAGGTCGACCCGCTCGCCGTACAGGTCGCCGTCGAAGTCCAGCACGTGCGCCTCGACCGTGTGGTCGCGGCCCTGGAACGTCTCGTTGCCGCCCACGGACACGAGCGCTGGTCGCGGGGTCGCCCACGACGCGGCACGGAACCGGCCGAGGTACACGCCGTCGGGTGGCAGGGCGTCGGGGTCGTCGAGCGCGAGGTTCGCCGTCGGGTAGCCGAGCACGCGGCCGGTCGCCACACCGTGCACGACGACGCCCGTCAGCGGCGGCGGGCCCCCGGCGGCGTCCGGCACCCACTGGCCCCCGGGAGCGTCCGGCACCCGCGCGGCCCCGGGAGCGTCCGGCACCCGCGCGGCCCCGGCGGCGTCCGGCACCCGCGCGGCCCCGGCGGCGTCCTCGGGCCCCCGTCCCTCCTCGGCGGGGGCCACCGGCAGCCGCGACGCCGCGACCACCGCGCCCACCGCCACGACGGCGAGCACCCCGAGCGCCGCAGCGGCACCACCGGCACCGGCGAGCACGACGGCGGTCACCGCGCTCCCGAGCACCGCACCGAGCTGCTTGACGCCATTGAACGCACCGGAGGCCGCACCGAGCGATCCCGGTGCCACGCCCGTGACGGCGGCGAGCGAGAACGGTGCCCAGACGAACGCGTTCGCGACGCCGAACAACACGAACGCCGCGGCGAGCGCCACGGGTCCGGCGTCGACCTCCACGAGCACGGCCGTCGCGGTGAGGGCGACGACCAGGCAGGCCGCGCCCACGACCGCCCCGGTCCGTGCTCCCGCCCGGTTGGTGACCCTGGCGGCCACGGGTGCGGCGGCGAGCGCGGCGACGCCCATCGGCACGAGGGTCAGGGCCGCGGACACGACGTCGAGCCCGCGGTCGTCCTGCAGGTGGAGCATGAGCGGGATCGGCGCCGACCCCACGCACCACGACGCGGCGGCGGCGCCCGAGGCCCCGGCGCGGAACGAGTGCGAACGGAACAGCGCCCCGGGCAGCAGCGCGGCCGCCTGGTCGTGACGCTGGAGCCGCAGGACGACCCCGACGAGCACGACTCCGGCGACGACGAGCGCCCACCGCGGGAGGCCCGCCACCGACCCGGCGCCGTCCCCCGTCCCCTGCACCCCGAGCACGAACGCCAGCACCCCGAGCGCGACGCCGCCCATCGCCCACGCGGGCACCCGGGCGTGCGACCGCGGCGACCGCGGGACCCACCGGAGCACGGCGGCGCCCGCCAGGACCCCGACCGGCACGTTGACCCAGAACACGGCGGGCCATCCCCAGGCCGCGACGAGGAACCCGCCGACGAGCGGGCCGGCGACCGTGGCCGCGCCGCCGCCGGCGCTCCAGACGGTGAGTGCGACGGCGAGCCGCGGTGGCCGGAACAGCGCGCGGATGGCGGGCAGGCACTGGGGCGTCATGAGCGCTGCCCCGACGCCCTGCACCACCCGCCAGGCGACGAGCAGGCCGATCGCGGGCGCGAGCGCGGCGAACACGGATCCGACGACGAAGGCCCCGAGCCCGACGAGGTACACCCGGCGGCCGCCGAACCGGTCGCCGAGACGCCCGGCCACCACGAGGGGCACCGCGAACGCGAGCAGGTAGCCGCTGTTCACCCAGAGCGCGGCCGTCGCGTCGACGCGCAGGTCGTCGACGAGCGCCGGCAACGCCACCGACGTGACGGTGCTGTCGAGCATGAGCACGAAGAACCCGGTGCACAGGCCGGCGAGCGCGAGCCACGGACGGGAGGCCCGACCCCCGCCCGCCCCGACCGGCGCCGTCGCCACCGCGGTCACCTCACACCGCCAGGTTCTCGCGGAGCGTGCGACCGGGATAGCGGGGGGCGAGCGCGCCGCGGGCCCGGAGCTCGGGCACGAGCAGCTCGCTCAGCTCCGCGAACCCCGACGGCATGCCGAGCGGGGTCGAGAGCATGTAGCCCCCGCGGGCTCCGGTCGTGGCGTGGTTCTCCTCGAGGGCGTCGGCGACCTCGGCCGGATCCCCGAGCAGCGTGTGGTCGAGTCCGGTCGCGGAGGCCCATCCGTGGTCGAAGAACTCGTCGCGGGTCATCGTGTGGTCCGCCCCGTGCTCCGCGACGAGGGTGCCGACGAGTCCGCCGGGACTGGCCTGCGCCGCGACGATGGCGTCCTGGAGTTCCCCCAGCCGGAACGTGGTCGGCAGGGTCGAGAAGTCGTACCCGGCGTTGTGCGACAGGAACGCGCCGACGGCCTCGTGGTCCCAGGCGCGCAGGACCTCGTCCCGTCGCGTGGTCGCCTCGCGCCGGGTGCGCCCGACGATCACCTGTGTCGCCCACAGGATCCCGACCGAGGCGGGGTCCCGGCCCTGGGCGCGCAGGGCGTCGTCGAGCATCGCGCGGTGCCGGCGCTGCCCCGCGACCCCGCCGCCGAAGCCGAACACGAGGTCCGCGAACGAGGCCGACGCCGTGATGCCCCGCGGGGAGTTGCCGGCCTGCACGACCACGGGGTGGACCTGCGGGCTGGGCACGCTCGCGAGCGGCCCGCGGACCCGGAAGAACCGGCCTTCGTGGTCGATCGGGTGCACCCCGGCGGGGTCGGCGAAGCGTCCCGTCGTCCGGTCGCGCACGATCGCGTCGGGCGACACGGAGTCCCAGAGCGCACGGCACACCGCGATGAACTCCTCCATCCGCTCGTACCGGAGGTCGTGGTCCATGAGCTCCGCGGACCCGTAGTTCTCGGCGTCGGCACCACGGGTCGAGGCCACGACGTTGAACGCGATCCGGCCGTTCGTGACGTGGTCGAGCGAGTTGAGCAGGCGCGCGACGGTGAACGGGTGCATGAACGTCGACGAGTACGTCAGCCCGAAGCCGATGTGCTCGGTCGCGGTCGACATCGCGGCGATGACCGGCGCCATGTCGTGCCGCGGCCACTGGATGCCCCACTCGACCGCGGCGTCCATGCTGCCCCGCCAGGTGTTCGGGATGCCCGAGCCGTCCCCGAAGAACAGCATGTCCACACCGGCGCGTTCCGCGGTCCGGGCGAGTTCGGCGTACATCCGGACGTCGGGGAACTCCTGCCCGATCCAGCTGCCGGCACGGGCCCAGCGTCCCTCGGTGTGGGCGAACGACAGGTCGTAGGCGATGTGGATGCCGCTCACGCCACGGCCTCGTCCCAGACGGCGGTCACGGTGTCGACGTCGGTGACGACGGCCACGTTGAGGCCGAGTTGCACCAGCGCGGCCGCGTGCACGGCGTCGTCGTAGGCGGCCGTCGCGTCCGCGGGCACGACCACGGGCCAGTCGAGCTGGAACGCGTCCTGCGCGGTCGCGGCGACGCAGCACTCGCTCGTCAGGCCGACGACGGTGAGCCAGTCGATCCCGGCGGAGCGGAGCCGCGCCTCCAGGTCGGTGCCGAGGAACCCGCTGTACCCGCGTTTGACGACGCGGTCCTCGCCGGGCGCGGGTGCCATCCGGTACCAGGCGGCCCCCTCGGACCCGATGACGCACGGCTCGTCGAGCCCCATCGGGCCGTCGTAGTCGCCGCCGCGGAGCCAGGTGCTCGCCCGCCAGGGGCGTGCTGGATCGCTGCCGAGCTCGACCCAGACGACGGGCACGCCGACGGCGCGGGCCCGGTCCACGAGCGCCCCGATCCGCGTGACCGTCGCGTCGATCGCGGCGAGGGTCTGCGGCGTGCAGCCGTACGCGCCGATGCGGTCCGGGTCGCCGAAGTCGCGCTGGACGTCGACGACGACGAGGGCCGGTCGCTGCCCCGGTGCCCGGAGGCGGTCGAGGGGCCCGGAGCGCGCCGGGGCGTCGGTGGCGGCCATCAGACGAGGGCCCCGTCGTGCGCACGGAGTGCCGGGAGGACCGTCTCGCCGAACAGCACCATGTCCTGGTCGTACTCGGGGAAGATCAGCATGAGGCCGTCGAGTTCGCCCTGCTCGACGACGTACTCGATGTGCTCCGTGACGGTCGCCGCCGAGCCCGCGACGTACGGCGTCTGGAACGCCGCCTCGCCGACGGCACCGTCCGCCCACGCGCGCGCCTGGTCGGCGGGGATGCCCCAGGACGCCTGCATCCGCGCGAGTGCCTCGCGGTCGAGGCCGGCGCCCCAGGTCCGCACCTTCCGCTCGGCGAGCGCGTCGGTCTCGTCCTGCACGACCGTGAGCATCGAGTAGGTCCGGCACGTCCGGCCCTCGGCGGCGGCGCGATCGTGCACGTCCCGCGACAGGTCGCGCATCTCGTCGAGGTCGTCGGCCGACAGGAACGCGCCGTCGGCGTACTTCGCCTGGAACGCCCGCGCGTCGGCCGAGCGGCCCGCGCTGATGATCCGGGGCCGCATCACGGGGTGCGGACGCGAGCTGCAGTCGTCGAGGTCGAACCACGGCGTGTGCATCGTCACGGCGTCCTCGGACCACAGCCGGGTGACGGCCTCGGTCCACGCCTCGGTCATCCGGTACCGGTCGGCGTGGCTCAGCGACGGGTCCCACTCGCCGAACTGCACGAACTCGTCCGCGTAGGCGCCGTTGACGATGTTCATGCCCACCCGACCGCCCGAGACGTCCTGGAGCGTGGCGTACATCTTCGCCGCGACGGCCGGGTTGTGGACGTTCGCGTGCATGGTCGCCCAGATCCCGACGCGGCTCGTGGCCTCGGCGATCGCGGCCATCATCGTCATGGACTCGAGCGAGCGACCCCAGTGGTCGGTGGTGCCGCCGAAGCCGCGCCACTTCGCCATGGACATGACGAAGTCGAGTCCGATGTCCTCGGCGTGCACCGCGGCGCGCTTGTTCCACGCGTAGGTCGCCTCGGGGTGGGGAGCGGTGGTGGAGAGCATCCAGCCACCGTTCCCGATGGGCAGGAAGATCCCGTACTCTTTCGCGGGCATCGCTGCGACCGCCTTCCGTTCGTGCTGTGGTGCGTGGTGGGTGCTGATCGGTGCGTGATGGGTGCTGATCGGTGCGCGGCGACCGGCTACGGTGCCGGCCAGACCAGCTTGCCGCCCTGGTAGATGGCGTCGACGTACCGGTCGTCGAACCAGCCCTTCGCGTCCGAGGCCGTGACCGACCCGGGGACGATGTCGTACTGGTGGAGCATCGCGACGAGCTTCGTGACGTTGGCCGGGTCGATCCCGCCGAGGGGCTGTCCGGGGGTCGGGTTGTCCGCGATGGTCGTCACCTCGGTCTTCCAGATCTTGGCGTTCTGGGCCTTGTCGTACGTCGCGCCGGACAGGTCGGCGGCGTACCCGACGCACTGCGTGACGTGGGCGTCGCTCGACGAGCAGTACTGGTACGCGTGGATCGCGGCGCGGAGGACGTCCTCGACCGCGGTCGGGTGCGCCTTCGCGAACGCGGGGTTCACGGCCATGGCGCCGATCGACGACGGGATGCCGTATTTGACGGGCTGCCACACCGTCACCGGGTCGCCCGCTGCCCGGAGCAGGTTCGGCTCGTTCGAGATGAAGCCGGTGAGGGCCTCCAGACCGCCCTGCTTGCGGGGCAGCACGGTCGGGTCGTAGCCCTCCTTGACCTGCTGCAGGGACTTCCAGTCCACGCCGGCCTTGATCATCATCGCCTCGACGGCCGCGGGGACGAAGCCCTTGTTGCCGACGACCTTGCCGTCGAGCTGGGTGAGCTTCGTGATGTCCTTGTTCGTCATGAGGATGTCGAGTCCGGCGTTCGAGTACGACGAGACACCGGTGATGTCGATGCCGTTCGCCCGCGCCTGGATGAGGTCCTGCTCGGCGATCGCGGAGATGCTCGCCTGACCGCTCGCGAGCAGCTTCGTGTTCTGGGCGGTGTCGCCGCTGCCGGGCTTGAGGCGCACGTCGAGGCACAGGTCCTTGAAGTACCCGAGCTTGCTCGCGGCGATGTACTCGAGGATCGATGCCGACGACTGGTACTGGTAGCCGGACAGGTAGGTGATCGGGCCGGCGGCCTTGTTCTCGGCACAGCGCTTCGACGAGATCGCCGAGGTCGAGGACGACGTGGTGTCGGCGGCGCTGCTCGTGCTGCATCCGGCGAGCCCGAGGCTCAACGCGGTGGCGGCGAGTGCGGCGAGACCGGCGACGAGGCGGCGGTGCTGCATGGGTCACTCCTTGCGTGGGTGGGGTGGGGTGGGTGCGGGGTGGTGCGACGGGACGGGCGGTGCGTCTGGTGCGGCGGAGCGTCTGAATCGGTGGGGCGGTGCGTCTGGTGCGGCGGTGCGTCTGGTGCGGTGGGACGGGAGGCACGGCGCGGCCGGCGCCGCCGGGGTGCGGCGGGCGGACGGTCGCGTCGAGCGCGAGAGGGTCTGTGGGACGTGCGAGGCGATGCGGCGGGGGCTGGGCCTCCCGGCTGGAGGTCCCCGGCCGGGGTCAGTCGGCGGCGGTCAGCCGGCCGACCCGGCGTGCCAGCGGAGCGCGCGCCGCTCCACCAGGGTGATGACCGCCAGGAGCAGGACCCCGATCACGGCGAGGATCGCGATCGCGGCGTAGACCACGGCGAGCTGGTTCATCGACGACGCCGTGCTGATCACGGTGCCGAGGCCACCGGTCGACCCCGACGCCGACAGCTCGGCGACGACGGCACCGATGATCGACAGCGGGAACACGATCCGGAGCGCCGCGAACACGTACGGCATGGCGTTCGGAACCCGCAGGTGCACGAGCAGTTCGAGCCGCGACGCGTTCATCGTCCGGTACACCTGCAACACCGGCTGCGGCACCGACCGGAGGCCGACCGCGGTGTTGATGAGGATCGGGAAGAAGCAGATGAGCGCCGTGATGACGAGCTTCGGGGCCGGACCGAACCCGAACGCCACCACGAGCGCCGGGGCGATCGCGACGAGCGGTGTCACGTTGAGGACGACGGCGATGGGCATCACCGCCCGACGGACCACCGGGAGCTCGCTCGTCAGGACCGCGAGCACGAACGCGGCGACGAACCCGATCGCCAGGCCGATCACCGCCTCGAGCAGGGTGATCCCGGCGTTCTGCACGTAGTACGGGAACTGCGTCGCGAGCGACGCGCCGATCGCCGGCAGCGGCGGCAGCAGGTACGGCATCGCGGCCGCGCCCCACTGCCACAGCGCGGCGAGGACCGCGAGCATGACGACGAGCGGCAGCCACACGCGGGGGTGCAGCCACGCGGTGCGGCGCGACCCCGCCGCACGTCCGCCCGGCCGGGAGGTCCGACCCGGCCCCGGCGGGTCCGTCACGACGGCGGCCGTGGTGCCGTCGACCCCTGCTCCGGTCGCGGCCGCGTCGGCGGCGGCGCTCGTCGTCGTGGCGGCCGTGGTCTCGGTGCTCATCCCGCGCCTCCTACGCCGCGTCCGTCGTGCGCCATGCCTGGTGCAGGGCGGCGCGGATGCGGTCCTCGTACTCGTGGAACCGGGTCTCGGCGAACAGGCGCTCGTTGCGGGGACGTGGCAGGTCGATCTCGATCGTGTCGACGATCCGCCCCGGGCGCGGTGCCATCACGACGACCTCGTCGGACATCCGCACGGCCTCGGACACCGAGTGCGTGACGAACAGGACCGTCGTGTGGAGCTCGTCCCACATGTCGAGGAGCTGGTCCTGCAGGTTCTCGCGCGTGAACTCGTCGAGCGCCGAGAACGGCTCGTCCATGAGCAGCACGTCCGGTTGCAGGCCGAACGCCCGGACGATCGCGGCGCGCTGCTGCATCCCGCCCGACAGCTGCGAGGGGAGCTTGTCGACCGCGTCCTCGAGGCCGGCCTTGCGGAGCAGGTCGCGCACGTCCGGGCTCGTCGTCGTCCGGTCGCCCAGGTCCCCGATCCGCTGCCGCCGAGCGGTCGCCCCCGTGTTGATCCGCTGTGGCAGCGACACGTTCCCGAGCACCGACAGCCACGGCAGCAGCGCCGGGGTCTGCGGCACGAGGCCGATGAGCTTGGCGGCACACGCCTCGGCGGGGGTCACGCCGTGGACGAGGACGTCACCGTCGTCCGCCGGCTCGAGGCCCGCGACCAGGCGCAGCAGCGTCGACTTGCCGCAGCCGCTCGGGCCGATGAGGCTCACGAACCGCCCCGGCTCGATCGTCAGGTCCACGCCCGCGAGCGCCACCATCCCGCTTGGTCCCTGTCCGTACACCTTGCGGGCGTCCCGCAGCTCGACCGCAGTCGTCATGTCGTCCCTCCACGCCGTCGCCGAGCACGGATGCTCGTTCTCGGATGGCGGAGAGCGTGCGTCGCGAGTTCGAGGTCTGCGACGCGGAGATCCGCTGCTACGACGACGACCGTACCGAGCACGTGTTTCGTGGAGCGGCGCTCGGTGTTGCGGACGTGTTAACGCTCGGGCGGCCGCGGGGGCCGGTGCTGCTCCGGCACCGCCGCGGGCTGGTCCGGCACCGCCGCGCTGGGCCCCGGAGCCGCAGCTCGGTGCTCCGCCAGCGGCACCACGTGGTCGCCGTCGAACACGACCACCTCGATGCCCAGGTCCGCCGCGGCCGTGGCGACCCACCCACCGAACGCCTGCACGACCAGCCCCGTGACGACGAGCACGGCGCGCTCGGCCGTGGGCACGCTCCGGAGCAGCCACGCGAGCTTCGCGCAGTCGGCGAGGACCTTGTTCCGGTAGGCGGGCTTGTACGTGCCCTGGTTGCCGATGAGCTGCACGACGACCGTGCCGTCGGGGTCCATGCCCTCGACCTCGACCCGGGTGCGCTCGTCGAGTTGCATCGGCCGCGGCCGGAGGCGCAGCCCCAGGTCGTCCCCGAGGGCCACGAGCATGCGCCGCTCGACGGACCCCTCGGCGAACCGACCCCACTCGCTGCGGGCGTCGGCCGTCGTCAGGGGCATGCGGCGAGTGTAGGGAGCGTCGGTTTCGCCCGTGTTACCGGCCGCGGGCCCTTCCCCGCGACCGGCGTGCGCGCGCCGACGACAAGTGGGCGGTCGTTGCCGCGCGCGCGTCGTCGTCCACGCGCGCATTCCCGCGCGGGAGGCCCGTCACGCCCGGTCGTGCAGCGTGATCCGGTACCCGTCGGGGTCCTCGAACGTGAAGGTACGACCGAACGGGCCGTCGACGGGTCCGTCCACGATCCGGACGCCCGCCGCGACGAGCTCGTCGTGGATCGCCTGCGCATCGGGCGCGTGGAACCACACCGCGACGCCGACACCCGGCTCGGGCGCATCGGCGACGCCCGACCCGGGCACGCGCTCCCGCACCGCGAACGCGATCGGCGTGGTGGCGAAGACGACCGCGTGCGGCGGCCCGGGCTGTCGGGTCAGTCCAAGGTGCTGCTCGTAGAACTCCGCGGACCGTTCGAGGTCGCGGACCTGCAGCGAGATGAAGTCGGGGCCGGTGACGGACATGTGTTCTCCTCGTTCGATGTCAGGAAATTGACACAACAACGCTATGTCAGAATACTGACATGAGTCAAGCGGACGAGGGCATCGACCTCGACACGTCGGTGGGGTACCTGCTCAAGCAGGCGTCGAGCGCGCTGCACGCCGCGATGGACGCGGTCCTGCGGCCCCTCGGCATGAGCATCACGCACTACTCGTGCCTCGAACTCCTGGCCCAGCGGCCGGGCCTGTCGAACTCCGAGCTGGCGCGCGGGGCCTTCGTGTCACGGCAGGCGATGCACGTCCTGCTGCAGGCACTCGAGCGCGACGGACACGTCTCCCGCCCTGCCGTCGCCCCCGCGGGCCGGGTACTCCCGACCGAGCTGACACCGCTCGGCCGCGAGCGCTTGGCCGTGGCGAGCGCCGCCGTCCGCGCCGTCGAGCGCCGCATGTCCGCGGAGCTCACGGGTCGGCAACCCCAGGAACTCGCGGCGCTGCTCCGGCGGTGCATCGCGGGCCTCCAGGCGTAGGCGGCGCACCGACCGGCGCGCCGCGACCACGGACGGGAGGCCCTCACCCGACCCGCAACGGACCGCTCCGACCGACGAGCCACACCGTCAGCGCGAACCCGGCCAGCACCGCACCCGCGACGGTCACCCCGGTCCACCCCCAGTCGTCCCAGAGCAGCCCGGCGAGCGCCGACCCGATCGCCCCGCCGATGAAGTTCCCGGTCACGAACGCGGTGTTCAACCGGCTCCGGGCCTCGTGCGAGACGGCGAAGATCCGCGCCTGGTTGAGGATGTTCTGCCCCTGGATCGCGATGTCGAGCAGGACGATCGCCACCAGGACGAGCACGACGGACCGTCCCCCGAGCCCCGCGACGACGAACGCCACGAGCGCGAGGACCCAGAGTGCGCCCGTCGCGGGGACGTTCCACCCGCGGTCGTGCAGGCGGCCACCGCGCTGGGCCGCGACCGCGCCGGCCAGACCCACGAGCCCGAACAGTCCGATGACGACCACGGGGTAGTGGAACGGTGGCCCGCTGAGCAGGAACGTCAGCGCGGTCCAGAACATCGTGAACGCCCCGAACCCCGTGGCGCTCAGGGCGAGGGTCCACCGGACGACGGGTTCGTGGACGACCACGAGGAACACGGACCGGATGAGCGCCGGGTACCGGATGCGCGCCTTCGGCTCGAGCGTCGGAATCGCCCGGTACAGCAGGAACGCGAGCACCACGGCGGCGACCGCGGCGATGACGAAGATCGTCCGCCAGCCCGCGACCTCGGCGATGAGCCCGCTCAGGGTCCGGGACACCAGGATCCCGGTCAGGAGGCCCGACGCCACCGTCCCGACGACCTGCCCGCGGTGCTCGTCGGCGGCGAGGTCGCCGGCGAGCGGCGTGAGCACCTGCCCCGCCACCGTGGTCAGCCCGACCGCGGCGAGCGCCACGAGGAGTGCGGCCATGGACGGGGCGAGCGCACATGCGGCGAGGGCGACCGCGGACAGCACGAGCATGAGCGGGACGAGCTTCCGTCGGTCCACCACGTCGCCGAGGGGCACGACGAGCAGGATCCCGACGGCGTACCCGAGCTGGGTCACGGTGACGAGCCACCCGGCGGTCGAGGTCGACCCGTGCAGGTCCCCGGCGATGAAGTCGAGGAGCGGCTGCGCCCAGTACAGGTTGCCGACGGCGGCGCCGCCCGCGATCGCGAACAGGAGGGTGCGACCGGTCGTCATGCCGGTCCGGGAGGGCTGGGTCACCCCACCAGCCTGCCCCTCGCCGGCCGACCGGAGGACGCCCCGGCACCACCGTTGTGGCGCGAACGGGGGACTGTCGGGGGACAGTTCACATGTGCGTACGATGTACGTGCAGTCCGCACCCACCGAGCGGGCCACATGGGGGGATCCGGCGTACGAGTGTGCCCGGTCGACATCAGTGGTCGTCGACCGGTGCCATCCCGAGCCGAGGGGCAGCCCGCATGCGCACCCGATCCCGCCACGCCCGTCGGCGCCCCCACCGCAGCACCTCCGGCGGTCGTGGCCCTCACCACCGACTCCCCCGGCTCGTCGCCGCGCTGCTCGTCGTCACGGCGCTCACCGCCGCCGGGACCGGGATCAGCACGGTCGCCCTCGCGGACCCCGGCGCACCGACGGGAGGCGCGACCTCCTCCCCGACGGCCGTCCCGACCGGGGCGCCCTCCGCCGATCCCGGCAGCGCCGGTGGTGGCACTGCCAGCGGCGGTCCCGCCGACGGTGGGCCGACCGGCGCGCCGAACCCGACGACGGCGCCGACCGACGTCCCGACGACCACCCCGACGAGCACGCCCACGACGCCCACCGACGGCGCCACGCCCGGCCCGGGACCCGTCACGGACCCGTCCCCCACC
>NZ_QKTQ01000014.1:0-65407 GCF_003234875.1 Curtobacterium sp. MCBD17_028
CCGCTGGTTTTCGACACTCCCGCGGTCGTTCGACGACGGGATGGTCGACATCTGCGCGTGCACCAACGCAAGGCGCTGCCGTCGACGTTCATGTCACTCGCGCCCGGGTTATGGCACCCGGACGTGTGGCACGACGTCAACCGCATGCAGACCCTCAATGGGGAGCAGGCACGCCGGAACCTCGAGTTCCACATCTGCCCGCTGCAGTTCGACATCGTCGACAGGCTCATCGAGCGGTACTCGAACGAGGGCGACGTCGTCTATGACCCGTTCGGCGGACTGTTCACGGTGCCGCTGCGGGCGCTGAAGCTCGGTCGCCGCGGTCGCGCGGCGGAGCTGAACCCGAACTCGTTCCGGGACGGGCTCGCGTACCTGCGTCAGCAGGACCGGAAGCAGGAGCTGCCATCGCTGTTCGATCTGCTCGACATGGAAGGTGCCGCGTGACCGTCACTGACAAGCCGACGGTCAGTGGTTCGCCCATGCGTCAATCAGGTGCGGCAGCATTTCGAGCGGAATGTACTCCTTCCAGAAGTCGGGAACGAGTTCCCAGGCGTGGGCTGCGAGGACGACGATGCGGCTATACATGTCGTGCTCTATGCCGAGGGTGTTGGGGCAGGGGTTCGGCCATGTTCATGCACGGCAGTGCCCGCCCCGCGGGTAGCTGGCCCAGATCGTCTTGCACGCCTGGTTGTACGGACGATGCATCCGAACCCTCAGGTGTGCGGTCGTGATCGGCCCGAAGGAAGCGCGCCCGACCCCCGGCGAGGAGGCGCGCGCCTACAGGATCGCGACCGAGCGTGACGACAGTCTCTGCCAGCGGTGTCTTCGGGCGCGGGGCGACAACCGGGACCACCGGCTGAACCGGTCGCAGGGCGGCCCCACGCTCGCGTCGAACCTGCAGCTGTTGTGCGGCTCCGGGTCGACCGGCTGCCACGGCATCTCCTCCGCTCGCCCGAGGACGCGTACACCCGTCGGCTCATCGCGGCCGCTCCCGTCCCCGACCCGGTCGAGCAGGCCGCCCGGCGGGAGGCCCGTCTGGCCAGCTGACCGCCCCCTCCCGCGCGCCCCGCTCGTTCCCGACACTCCCGCGGTCGTCCGACGACGGCATGGTCGATCCATGCGGAAGCGCCCTGTGCGGCGGTACGTGGCGACGATCCAGGTGTCGCACGACGACGGCCACGTCGGAACCAGGCGGGAGGGGGACCGGGTGGGACTGCCCGGAGGGTGGGACTACCCGGAGGGTCGGAGGGGGGACAACCCCACCACGGGTCCGGGAGCGGGCAGGATGGGGCGCGGGCCCGCCGACCGCGAGGCTCGATCCATGACCGAAACAGCTCGCATCGACACCGCGGAGACCGTGCCCATGCCCTCCGACCAGCTCCCGTCGGCCGCGTCGGGCGGCGTGCCCGCGTCGGGCGCCGTGCCCGCGTCCGGCAGCGCGCCCGCGTCCGGCAGCGCGCCCGCGTCCGCGCCCGGCCGCATACCGGGGACCCGACTCGGCGACGTCCCCCCGTCCGGCCCGGACGACGGCGCCGTCCCGCCCGGCGGTGGGGGTGGTGGTGACGGCACCCCGCGCCGCTCCTTCTACCGGGACGCCTGGAGGCACGTCCCCCGTGACTTCGGGTACCTCGCGTTCACGGCGCTGCTCCTCGGCACCGTGTACTCCGTGTTCCCCCTCGTGATCCTGCACGGGACCGCCGGGCAGATGCTCAACCCGATCTCGCTCGTGCTGTTCCTGGCGTCGCTGTTCGTCGCCCGATGGCTCGGCGCGTTCGAGCAGCTCCGGATGAGCTGGGCCGAGCCCGAGCGCTTCCGCCCCGTCGACTGGACGCCGCGGTGGCGACAGAACTGGTTCCTCCGGATCGTGTCGGCCGTGGCGAACCCGCACTACTGGCTGTACCTGCTGCACGCGGTCGTCGTCTACCCGCTCGTCGCGTGCATCACGATCGGCGCCGGCGCCACCCTCGTCGCCGGTGTCGTGGCCCCGGTCGGCGCCGGGTTCGCCGCCATCACCCACGGGTGGCAGATCAACCAGTACCTCGCCCATCAGGGGATCGGCCAGACCTGGCCCTGGGTGGTCGGCGCGATCGCGTGCGCGGTGTCGGTGACGGCAGCGGTCCTCCTGTTCCCGCTGTGGACCCGCGGCGCGGTGCTCGCGCACTACTGGGTGGACCGAGCACTCCTCGGCGGCTTCCGGTCCGAGGTGCTGCAGCAGCGCGTCGTCGGGCTGCAGGCATCGCGGGCCGGTGCCGTCACCGCCGAGGGCCAGGCGCTCCGTCAGATCGAGCGTGACCTGCACGACGGACCGCAGCAGCGGCTCGTCCGGCTGCGGATGGACCTCGCGGCGGCCGAGCGCGCGTTCGAGCGTGACCCCGAGCGTGCCCGCGGGCTCATGGCCGAGGCGTCCGGGCACGCGAAGGACGCCCTCGACGAGCTCCGTGCGCTGTCCCGGGGGTTCGCGCCGCCGATCCTGCTCGACCGCGGGCTCGTCGCGGCACTCGAGGCGCTCGTGTCCCGGACGCCCCTGCCCGTCGACCTCGACGTGCGGCTGCCGGACGGGTTCGTGCTGCCGACCGAGATCGAGCGCAACCTGTACTTCACGGTGAGCGAGCTCCTGACGAACACCACGAAGCACGCGGAGGCGTCCTCCGCCGAGGTCTCGATCACCCTGACGTCCGACCCCGACGGTCAGCCGGTGCTCGAACTCCGGGTCCGGGACGACGGCCGGGGTGGTGCCGCCGTGCAGGAGGGCCACGGGATCCTCGGGCTCATGGGGCGGATGCGCGCGCTCGACGGCGAGCTGTCGGTGTCGAGCCCGGCGGGTGGCCCGACCGACGCCGTGGCGCGGATCCCGCTCGGCGCGCTGCGGGGTACGCCGACGACGATGCCGGGAGGCCCGTCCTCGTCCACCACGGGTCCGGTCGCGCCCGCCGCGGGACCGACCGCGGCGCCGTGACGGCTAGCATCGAGCGCATGACCGACGGCCCGGATGCACCCCGCATCCGGGCCGTCGTCGTCGACGACGCGGTCCTCCTGCGCGAGGGCCTCACGCGCGTCCTCGACGAGGCCGGGATCGCGGTCGTCGCGCAGTACGGTGACGCGGTGACGTTCCTCGCGAGCCTGCCGGAGGTCCGACCGGACGTCGTCGTGATGGACGTCCGCATGCCGCCGAGCTACACGGACGAGGGTGTGCGCGCCGCCGTCGCGGCCCGTCGTACGGTGCCGGGCATCGGGGTGCTCCTCCTCTCGCAGTACGTCGAGGCGTCGTACGCCGAGGAGCTCCTGGCGGACGGATCGAGCGGGCTCGGCTACCTGCTCAAGGACCGCGTCACGCGCCTCGACGAGATCGACGACGCGATCCGGCGCATCGCGAGCGGCGGCACGGTGCTCGATCCCGAGGTCGTGACGGAGCTCATGGGGCGTCGGCGTGACCCGCTCGCCGCCCTGACACCGCGCGAGCGGGACGTCCTCGCGCTCATGGCCGAGGGGCGCTCGAACGCCGCGATCGCACGCACCCTCGTGATCGGGACCGGCGCCGTCGAGAAGCACGTGTCGAACATCTTCGCCAAGCTCGGACTCGAGGACACCGGCGACGACCACCGTCGTGTCCTCGCCGTCCTCGCGTCCCTGCGATGAGGCACCGATGAGCGCGCCGACCCCGGCCCGGGACGGTGACCGCGCGGCACGTGTCCCGGCGCCCGCGCTCGCCGTCGCCGCCATGGTGTCGGTACAACTCGGCGCGGCGATCGCGAAGACCCACTTCGACGTCGTCGGGTCCGTCGGTGCGGCCGTGCTCCGTCTGACGATCGGCGCCGTCGTGTTCGCCCTCGTGGTGCGGCCGGCGGTGCGGTCGTGGGACCGGGCGCAGTGGCTCGGCGCCCTCGGGCTCGGTCTCGCCCTCGGCGGCATGAACGTCTGCATCTACGTCGCGTTCGCGAGCATCCCGATCGGCATCGCGGTGACGGTGGAGTTCCTCGGGCCGCTCGCGCTCTCGCTCGTGTACACCCGGCGATGGCGCGACGTGGTCTGGGCCGCGCTCGCACTCGCCGGCGTCGTGCTGCTCGGTGTCGGCGCGTCCGGTCCCGCCGCGGTCGCGGGGTTCGTGTTCGCCGTCGTCGCCGCGGTGTGCTGGGCGGCGTACATCGTGCTCAACCGGCACGTCGGTGCGCGGATCCCCGGGGTGGACGGTCTGAGCGTCTCGCTCGTCGTCGCGATGCTCGTCGCCCTCCCGGTCGGTGCGGGTGCCGCCGTGCACGGTGTCCGAGCGGATCCGGTGCTGCTGCTCGTGTTCGGCGCCGTGGCCGTGCTGTCGAGCGTCCTGCCCTACGCCCTCGAGATGCAGGCGCTTCGGACGTTGCCCCCGCGGGTGTTCGGGGTGCTCCAGAGTCTCGGGCCGGCCATCGCAGCGCTCGCCGGGTTCGCGATCGCGGGCGAGGCCCTGTCGGCGCGGGAGCTCGTCGCGCTGGCCTGCGTGACGCTGGCGAGCATCGGCGTCACCGTGAGCGGCCGACGGGAGCGCGGGAGGAGCACACCGGTACCCGACGCGCCGCCCGCTTGACGGGCCTCCCGGCCGGCGCCGGGGCCGGTCAGTCCTCGGACACGAGGAAGTCCGCGTACGTCGGCTCGGTCTGGTCCGGGGCGAGGAGCGACGGGTCGTTGACGCGCTGCTCGACGTAGGCCGCGATGACCTCGGGCGGGGTGAGGACGTGGGACATCCAGGAGGGGACGTCGGTCTTCTTCATCTGCCCTCCCGTGGTCGATGCGGCCGGCACTGGTCCGTCCGTCCAATCCTTCGCGCGCTGAAATGTTCAACGACGTGCGATTCGTTGAACGATCCTCTGTATGGGCAGGGCTGTCAATGCGGTCGCGTCAGAATGTCCGCTTCACGCGGTCCGTGCGTCCGCGGCGTCGTTGCATGGTCACCATCGGTCGTCCGCCACCCGGCGCGTCCGGCGGTCGTCCTCGCGGAGGGTGCGGTGCTTGACGGCGGATCGCCAGACCCAGGCCTCGGCCGGATGACCGAACTGCGCCCACTCCACGAGGACGGCGTCGACGGTCCAGCTGCGGGCGAACGCCTTGACCCGGACGTGGAACGACGGGAACTGGATCCACGCCCACACCGGGATCGGCGTGACGGCGTGGCAGGGATCGCCGCCCCGGGCGTCCTCCGACAGCGAGAACGCGTCGGGGCGCGGCGACTCGGGGTGCTCCGGTGGTGACCACCGGTCCTCACGTCGCCGTCCCATGCCCCTATTCGAACGTCTGTTCGAACCCGGCGTCAAGTCGAGCGGCGCGTCCCGGCTCGGCCGCGCGTCCGGTACGCCCTCGGCCGACCCTACGTGGCGTCGTAGTCCAGGTCGACGAGGAAACTGAGGTCCTGCACGTCGGTCATCTCGGCGGGCCACTCCGGCCGGCTCGGTTGCAGGGACATCGTCCCCCGCTCGAGGCGCTCGATGACCTCCTGGTCGAGCGGTTCGTCCGGGCTCTCGAGGACTGGTGTCGAGAAGATCTGGCTCGCGGGCCCGATGAGCAGGTGGGCGTACGCCCTGCTGCCGCCGTCCGTGACGACCGGGATCTGGACGACGTCGGCGACGCCCGCCACGGCGAGTGCCCGGGCGTACCGGAGGAGGGCCTTGCACGTGCTGTCGCCGGTCATGACGTACCCCCCGGCGTAGTGGATGCGTCGCATGATGCCAGCGTGGTCGTTCCGGTCTGGGTACGCTGACAGGACAGGCGTTGGGCTCCCTGGTGGCGATCCCAGGAGCCGGATCGGAGGCTGGTCCCATGGGCAGGATGATCTACAACAGCTCGTACACCGTGGACTTCGAGGACCGCCTGCTCGCGCACCTGCAGATCGTGATCGCGACGAAGCTGCGCCGCGGCGAGTCGTTCATGTTCTCCTGGAAGGACGACCGCGACGTCGGGAACGGTCGGACCGCGATCTGGCTCGACCGGACCGTGCCCCTCGTCATCCGCTACTCGGGCAGTCGCCCGCCGACCATCAACCGCGAGTGGGTCGAGGCGTTGGCCCAGGCAGCCGGGTCACCCGGCGGACTGCGCATCGTCCCCGAGCCCTCGGAAGGGACCCCGGCATGATCCGGACCATCGTCATCTACGACGGGATCGAGTACACGATCTCGAAGGAGGGGCCCGACGCGGTGCGGGAGCGGATCCGGACGGCCCTGGCGTCCGACGGCCTCATGTGGCTCGAGGTGAACCGTGGCGACGGCCGGCCGACCCCGGCCGTGCTGCTCGTGTCCCGGAGTTCGACCATCGCACTCGTCGCCGACCGTGATGCATCGGACGACGGCGATCCGGTGCGGTACCGGCTCGAGGAGGACGAGCACCTGCTCGGCACGGTGGACGACGTCGGGTCGGGTCACGTGGAGGGGATGACGGGAATCGAACCCGCGTAACCAGTTTGGAAGACTGGGGCTCTACCATTGAGCTACATCCCCGTGCGACACCGCGGCGCCGCCCTCCGATCGTAGCGGACGGCCGGGTGCCCACGCACACCGCGCCTACACTCGGCGGCGTGCGGGTACCCCGGATCGCCACCACCAGCCACGATCCGCTCGTGCGGCGTTCGCGCGTGGTCTCCTACGTCCTCGTCGCCGTCGGCGTCGTCGTCCTGTCGTTCGCGCCGTCGGTCGTCGGCGGACGGGTGGGAGAGCCGTTGCACGTGCTCCTGCACGTCGTCCGTCCGATCGTCGCGGTGGCGCTGTTCGCGGCCGCGGTGCTCGTCCAGGTCGCCGTGGGCGTCCGCTGGCGGCGCCGGCTCCTGCGGGACGCCGCGGACGACGGCCGCCAGGACCGCAGGACCGGTCGCGGGCAGGACGCCGCCACCGACGGCCGGGAGGACCGGGGCGCGCTGCCACCGCCACCCGCGTGACGCGGGTGCCCACCGCCTCCACGGCCGCTGGGAGGGCCGGGAACGCGGCGCTTGCGTGCCGCTAGACTCGTCGGGATCGATCGCGGTCGGGTCCGTCCTGCCCGCGCTCGTTGCACGACCCTGGCCCGGCAACGACCGGGGCGTAGCTCAGCTTGGTAGAGCGCCCGCTTTGGGAGCGGGAGGTCGCAGGTTCAAATCCTGTCGCCCCGACCAGGTCACACCATCGTCAACCTCAGGAGAACACACCCTTGGTCACCAGCACCGTCGACAAGTTGAGCCCCACCCGGGTCAAGCTCACCGTGAACGTGACGCCGGACGAGCTCAAGCCGAGCATCGACCACGCGTACAAGCACATCGCCGAGCAGATCAACATCCCCGGCTTCCGGAAGGGCAAGGTGCCGCCGGCCATCGTCGACCAGCGCGTCGGCCGTCCGGAGATCCTGAACCACGCCGTCGGGGACGCCATCGACACCTTCTACCGCCAGGCGGTCGAGGAGAACGAGCTCCGCGTGCTCGGTCGCGCCGAGGCCGACATCGCCGAGCTCCCGAGCGTCAAGGACTTCTCCGGCGACCTCGTCCTCACGTTCGAGGTCGACGTCCGTCCCGAGTTCGACCTCCCCGACTACGAGGGCCTCGAGCTCACGGTCGACGCGGTCGACGTCACCGACGACGAGATCGAGGAGGAGCTCCAGAACCTCCGCACGCGCTTCGGCACGCTCGTCACGGTCGACCGCCCCGCCACCGCGGGCGACTTCGCCCAGCTCGACCTCACCGCGACCATCGGCGACGAAGAAGTCGACTCGGCCACGGGCGTCTCGTACGAGATCGGCTCCGGCGACCTCATCGAGGGCATCGACGACGCCCTCGAGACCCTGACCGCAGGCGAGTCCACCACCTTCGAGTCGAAGCTCCTCGGCGGCGACCACGAGGGCGAGACCGCCCAGATCGCCGTGACGCTCACGGCCGTCAAGGAGCGCGAGCTGCCCGAGGCCGACGACGAGTTCGCGCAGATCGCGAGCCAGTTCGACACGATCGACGAGCTCAAGGCGGACCTCAAGGAGCAGATCGCCAAGTCGAAGACCTTCGGCCAGGGCGCCGCGGCCCGCGACCAGCTCGTCGAGAAGCTCCTCGACAGCGTCGAGATCCCGATCTCGCAGCAGCTCATCGACGACGAGGTCCACCGTCACCTCGAGCAGGAGAACCGCCTCGAGGACGACGAGCACCGCGCCGAGGTCGCCGAGTCGAGCGAGAAGGCGTTCAAGTCGCAGCTGCTCCTCGACGCCGTCGCCGAGCAGGAGCAGGTCCAGGTCAGCCAGGAGGAGCTGACCCAGTACCTGATCCAGGCCGCCGCGCAGTACGGCATGGAGCCGGGCGAGTTCATCAAGGTGATCGACCAGAACGGCCAGATCCCCGGCATGGTCGGCGAGGTCGCCCGTTCCAAGGCGATCGCGACCGTGCTCGCCAAGGCGAAGGTCGTCGACACGAACGGCAACCCGGTCGACCTGTCCGCGTTCACCGCGGGCGTCGCGCAGGAGCCGGCGACGGACGACGAGGCCGAGGCCGAGTGAGCCGAGCTGACTGACCGACCTCGCAGGCTCGGTCGGCGCCGCGCAACGCTGGCGCGTCGCACATGCGAAGAGCGCGCACGGGAGGCCCGGGACCAGGTGGTCCCGGGCCTCCCGTGCGTCGTTCCCGGCCCTGGTATTGCCGACAGCGAACTCGGGAGATGCGCCGCGTTGCACCCGATAGGTTCGACGACAAGCGACAACTGAACGGGAGCTACACATGGCCGAAGCGACACTGAACCCCAGTGTTTTTGACCGTCTTCTGAGGGACCGGATCGTCTGGCTCGGCTCCGAGGTCCGTGACGACAACTCGAACGAGATCGCTGCGAAGCTGCTGCTGCTCGCGGCGGAGGACCCCGAGAAGGACATCTACCTCTACATCAACTCGCCCGGTGGTTCGATCACCGCCGGCATGGCCATCTACGACACGATGCAGTTCGTCCCGAACGACATCGTCACCGTCGGTATCGGGCTCGCCGCCTCGATGGGGCAGTTCCTGCTCTCGTCCGGCACCCCGGGCAAGCGCTACATCACCCCGAACGCCCGCGTGCTCCTGCACCAGCCGTCCGGTGGCTTCGGCGGGACCGCCGCCGACATCCAGACCCAGGCCAAGGTCATCCTCGACATGAAGCAGCGCATGGCGGAACTCACCGCCGAGCAGACCGGCAAGTCGATCGAGCAGATCCTCAAGGACAACGACCGCGACAACTGGTTCACCGCGCAGGAGGCCCTGGAGTACGGCTTCGTCGACCACCTCCGTGCGATGTCCAGTGAGGTCATCGGTGGCGGCGGGACGGTCGGCGACGGCGAGACAGAGACCCCGGCCGCGGCGCCGTCCGCCGAGTAGCCCACCACCAAGAAAAGGAAATCGAGAATGCATCTCCCCATGCTCGGTGGCGCGCAGAACGTCCCCGCACCCTCCGACCGCTACATCCTCCCGAGCTTCGAGGAGCGCACCGCCTACGGCTACAAGCGCCAGGACCCGTACGCCAAGCTCTTCGAGGACCGCATCGTGTTCCTCGGCGTGCAGGTGGACGACGCTTCGGCCGACGACATCATGGCCCAGCTGCTCGTGCTCGAGTCGATGGACCCGGACCGCGACATCGTCATGTACATCAACTCGCCCGGTGGCTCGTTCACGGCCATGACGGCGATCTACGACACGATGCAGTACATCCGTCCGCAGATCCAGACGGTGTGCCTCGGTCAGGCAGCGTCCGCCGCGTCGGTGCTCCTGGCCGCCGGCACGCCGGGCAAGCGTCTCGCGCTGCCGAACGCCCGCGTGCTCATCCACCAGCCGGCAACCCAGCAGGGTGGCGGGCAGGCGTCGGACATCGAGATCCAGGCCGCGGAGATCCTCCGCATGCGCACCTGGCTCGAGGAGACCCTGTCCCGGCACTCGAACCGCACCCCGGAGCAGGTCAACCACGACATCGAGCGCGACAAGATCATGTCCGCGCAAGAGGCCGTCGAGTACGGGCTCATCGACCAGGTGCTGACCAGCCGCAAGTCGCTGCCGGCGCTCGTCAAGTAGTCCCGACAGACCGAGGGCCCCGACCGTTCTGGTCGGGGCCCTCCGTCGTGTCCGGCGGCTTGGTGGCCGCGCGCCTGCGCCGCTTGCGCCGCTTGCGCCGCTTGCGCGGCCTGCGTCCTGCGTCCTGCGGCTTGCGGCCTGCGGCCGGCCTGCGGCCGGCCTGCGGCCGCCCACCCTTCCGCGAGATCGCAGTCGTTGCCGTTCTGGGTCTCCTCAGAACGGCAACGACTGCGATCTCGCCGGGGGGCGGCTGCGGTCAGTCGCGGGCGTCGTCGGCGAGGTCGTCCTCGTCGTCGCGGCCGCGTTCGGCGGTCGCCGGCTCCACGGCGGATCCGGCAGGGCGGCGGAGGAGCAGCAGCACGACCACGACGAGCGCCACGAGCACGAGCCCACCCGCGCCGATCCAGATGGCGTCGCCCACGACCCCGCTGGAGCCGCTGCCCGCGCTGCCCGTGCCGGAGTCCGACGCGGCGGCCGACGAGCCCGGCCCGGACGCGCAGACCGGCGGCCGCGTGCTCCCCGTGGCGGGACGGAAGCCGGCCGGGGCCTCCCAGCGGAACCGGTACCGGTCCGACACCGTGTGGCCGTCGGCGCTGACGATCTGCCACTCGATCGTGTACTCGCCCGACCGTCCGAGCGCCGCCTTCGTCGTCATCGACGGGCCGTCCACGATGAGGCAGCCGTTCTCGTAGTACCGACCGCTCGGTCCGACGATCCGGTAGGCGAAGCCCGAGTTGGTGTCGCCGATGTCGAGCAGTCGATCGTTCGTCGTGATCTCGAACCGCTTCGGCAGTGAGGTCAGTGTGCCGTTGACGGTCGGCGTCGACGCGATCATGTAGTTGTGCGCGGAGGCCGGGGCCGCCAGTCCGAGGACGGCGCCTGCGGTGACCGCCACCGATGCCAGCGCGAGGGCGAGCGCGCGACGCGGCCCGGTCCTCCCGGCCGGCGACGCCGCACCGGATCCGGTGCGGATGCGGCGGGCGCTCACCGGGGACGCCGCCGGGCCATGGCGGCCGCGCTCACGACGCCCACCGCGCCGACGACGAGTCCGGCGATGCCGAGGCCCCGAGCGACGAGGTCGGTGTCCCCGCCGGCGGATCCGGTGCCGCTCGTCTCGGTGCCGCTCGCCTCGGTGCCGCTCGCACTGCCCGTCGCCGCGTCGCTGGCGTGCTCCTGCGCGTGGTCGTCGTCGTCGTCCGCGCCCGGGATCGCCGCGGTCAGGGTGACGGCCGGTGCGGGGTGCTCGGGCTCGTCCTGGCCGGCTTTCTGCACCTGGTCCCACTCGGTCGATCCGGTGACGCACGTCTGGGTCACGGGGAACGCGACGATCGTGCCGGGCTTGCCGTCGGGCAGCGAGAGCGAGAGCTGGAAGGTGTCGCGCTCGTCCGCGGCCAGGGGCGTCGTCGCCGTGTACGTGACGCTCGTCACGCGCGTCCCGGCGTCGGCGGGGTCCTCGTCGTCGCTCGCGGACTGCTTGCTCGTGTAGGGCTCCGTTGCCTTGGTGATCGTCCAGTTGGGGTTCACCGTGGGCGTGACGTCGATGACCGACCGCGGAACGTGGAAGGTCAGCGCGGTGGTCGGGGAGCCGTCGCACCCGTGCGGGACCGAGAACGTCAGGGTCGTGTACGAGTCGGCGGCGGTGTCCGTGGCCGTCGCCTCGACGTGGGCGCTCGCCGCGGCGGCGGTCCCGAGGACGAGAGCGGCCGTGATGCCCACGGTGGCGGCGGTGCCCGCGACGAGGCGCTTGCGCATGGAGGTCCTTTCGCTTCTACAACTTGTAGAGTCCCGACGGCCACCGTAGTCCGAGGCGGTCCTGTGGCACAAACCGGCCGCCCCGAGCGAACGCGTGGTGGTTTGCGGCACGGTCGCGCCGTCAGTGTCGTCGGATGCGATTAGGCTCAACTCCACGACGACCTCGTGTGCCAGCCACCGGTGCGCGACGACCAAGGAGGCCTCGCATGGCACGCATCGGAGAGAGCGCCGATCTCCTCAAGTGCTCCTTCTGCGGCAAGAGCCAGAAGCAGGTGCAGCAGCTCATCGCGGGCCCGGGCGTGTACATCTGCGACGAGTGCGTCGAACTCTGCAACGAGATCATCGAGGAACGCCTCGCCGAGGCCGGCGAGGACACCGCGGACGGCGACTTCGACCTCCCCAAGCCGCGCGAGATCTTCGACTTCCTCGAGGAGTACGTCATCGGGCAGGATCCGGCCAAGCGTGCCCTGTCGGTCGCGGTCTACAACCACTACAAGCGCATCCGCGCTCAGGGTGCGATCACCGCGGCCGAGCACCGCGGCGACGACATCGAGATCGCCAAGTCGAACATCCTGCTCATCGGCCCGACGGGCTGTGGCAAGACCTACCTGGCGCAGACCCTGGCCAAGCGGCTCAACGTGCCGTTCGCGGTCGCGGACGCCACGGCGCTCACCGAGGCCGGCTACGTCGGCGAGGACGTCGAGAACATCCTGCTCAAGCTGATCCAGGCCGCCGACTACGACGTCAAGCGGGCCGAGACGGGGATCATCTACATCGACGAGGTCGACAAGATCGCCCGGAAGGCCGAGAACCCCTCGATCACGCGCGACGTCTCGGGCGAGGGCGTGCAGCAGGCGCTCCTCAAGATCCTCGAGGGCACGACGGCGTCGGTGCCGCCGCAGGGTGGGCGCAAGCACCCGCACCAGGAGTTCATCCAGATCGACACGACGAACGTGCTGTTCATCGTGGCCGGGGCGTTCGCCGGGCTCGAGGACATCATCTCGTCCCGCATCGGCAAGCGGGGCATCGGCTTCGGCGCACCGTTGCACAGCCCGCTCGACCAGACGGACGTCTACGGCGAGGTCCTGCCCGAGGACCTGCACAAGTTCGGCCTCATCCCGGAGTTCATCGGGCGCCTCCCCGTCGTGACCACCGTGACACCGCTCGACCAGGCCGCCCTCATGGAGATCCTGACCGAGCCGAAGAACGCGCTGGTCAAGCAGTACCAGCGGATGTTCCAGATCGACGGCGTCGAGCTCGAGTTCGACCGGCAGGCGCTCGAGGCGATCGCGGACCTCGCGGTGCTCCGCCAGACCGGTGCCCGTGGTCTTCGCGCCATCATGGAAGAAGTCCTCGGCCCGATCATGTTCGAGGTCCCCTCGGACGATGACGTCGCTCGCGTCGTCGTCACGCGGGAGTCCGTGCTCGAGAACGCCGCGCCGACGATCGTGCCGCGGGCGCGCAAGCGCGTCGAGAAGTCCGCGTAGCGCCGCTGCAACGCGGTCGGCGGACGTCCCGCTGGCCCGTTGAACACGCCCGTGCCGTTCGAACACCGCGATCCCCGTGTTCGAACGGCATCGCGGTGTTCGAAGCCTGGCGGCGCCTCGGCGCGACGTCGGCCGGCCTACTCGAGCCCGCGGCGGCGCAGCAGGGGACCGACCTCGGCGTCGCGGCCCCGGAACTCGCGGTAGGCCTCGAGCGGGTCGCGGGAGCCTCCGACACCGAGGACGATCGAGGCGAACCGGCGTCCGGCCTCGCGTGACAGGCCGCCGTGCTCCCGGAACCACTCCACGGTGTCCGCGTCGAGCACCTCGCTCCAGATGTAGCCGTAGTAGCCCGCGTCGTACCCGCCCGAGAACGTGTGGGCGAAGTACGTCGACGAGTAGCGCGTGGGGACCGCGGGGACGGCGATGCCGGCGGCCTCGAGGGCGTCCTGCTCGAACGCCTCCACGTCGGTCACCGCCGCGGCCTCCGCGGAGCTGAGGCGGTGCCAGGCCTGGTCGAGCATCGCGGCAGCGAGGTACTCGGTCGTGGCGAAGCCCTCGTTGAACCCCTCGGAGTCGCTGAGGCCGAGTACGAGTTCCACGGGCATGGGCTCGCCGGTCTCGTGGTGTCGGGCGTAGTTCACCAGGACCTCGGGCCAGTTGAGCCACATCTCGTTGACCTGGCTCGGGAACTCGACGAAGTCGCGCTCGACGCTCGTGCCCGAGAACCGCGGGTACGTCGTCCGCGCGATGAGGCCGTGCAGCGCGTGCCCGAACTCGTGGAACAGCGTGGTGACCTCGTCCTGGGTCAGGAGTGTGGGGGACCCGGCGGCGGGCTTCGGGACGTTGAGGTTGTTGACGACGACGGGCAGGGTGCCGATCAGGGCCGACTGCTCGACGATCGGGTTCATCCACGCACCGCCGCGCTTGCCGTCGCGCGTGTACAGGTCGAGCAGGTAGAGGCCGACCGACGCGCCCTGTTCGTCCGTGACCTCGAACACCCGGACCTCGTCGTTGTAGCCGTGCAGGTCGGGCCGCTCGGCGAACGACAGGCCGTACAGGGCGTTCGCCGCGTGGAACACACCGTCGTGCAGCACGCGCTCCGCCTCGAAGTACGCGCGCATCGCGGTCGCGTCGACCGCGAACTGCTGGGCGCGGAGGATCTCGGTCGCGTACGCCCAGTCGTGCGCCTCGACCTCGTGGCCGAGCACCCGCGCACGGACCTCGCGCTCGTCCCGGGCGTTCGCGGCCGCGGCGGGCGCGAGCGACGTCAGGAGGCCGTCCACCGCCTCCGGCGTCCCTGCGGTCTCGTCGGCGGTCACGGCGGCGGCGTGGTTCGGGAACCCGAGGAGTTCCGCGCGCTCGGCACGGAGTCGGACGATGCGGAGCACGAGGTCCCGGTTGTCCCAGTCGTTGCCCCGCCGACCCCGCTGCAGCGAGGCGTCCATGATGCGGGCCCGGACCGCTCGGTCCGTCAGGGTCGCCAGGTAGGGGTGCCCGGTGAACAGCGGCAGGGTGATGAGCCAGCCGTCCAGGCCGCGCGCCTCGGCGGCCCCGCGGGTCGCGGACCGGGCACCGTCGTCGAGGCCGTCGAGCTCCGCCTCGTCGGTGATGTGCACGGCGAGGTCGTTGGTGTCGTCGAGCAGGTTGCGCTCGAACCGTGTCGTGAGCGTCGAGAGCTCCTGGTTCAGCGCGGTCAGGCGCTCCTTGCCGGATGCGTCGAGCCCCGCACCGGCCAGGGTCATCTCGGTGTGGGTCCGCTCCACGAGGCGGAGGTGCTCGCCGGTCAGGCCGAGGTCCTCGCGGGCGTCGTGCACGGCGGCGACCCGCTCGTACAGCCGGCTGTCGAGGGTGATCGCATCGCGGTGGGCGGCCAGCAGCGGCGAGATCTCGGCCTCGAGGTCGTGGATCTCGGCGGTCGAGTCCGCCGAGGCGACGGTGAAGAAGGCCATGGACGCGCGCGCCAGGAGCTGCCCGGAACGCTCGAGGGCGACGAGCGTGTTGTCGAACGTCGGGGACTCCGGGTCCGTCGCGATCGCCTCGACCTCTGCACGCTGCTCGCGCATGCCCTGGTCGAACGCGGGGCGGTAGTGCTCGAGCCGGACCTCGGTGAACGGGGGGAGCGCGTACGGGAGGCTGCTCGGGGCGTCGAAGGGCGTGGCCATGTCCACCACCCTAGGACCGGGGGTGCGGGGACGCCCGGGGGCGGGCCTCCCGGCCGGTTCAGCGGGTGGCGACCGCGGCGTCGACGAGCGTGGCGGCGGCGCGTCGGGCGTGGACGGCGGCGTCGGCGGTGCCGGCGATCGCCGCGGTGGTCTGGGCGCCCTCGGCGAGCAGTGCGAGCTGGGCGGCGAGCTCCTCGGCGTGGGCGTGGTCGAGCCCGATGGTGGCGGTGAGCCCGGCGATGTACCGCTGGAAGGACTCCTTGTGTCGCCGCGCCATGTCCGCGATCGCAGGGGAGGTCGCGCCGAGTTCCCCGAAGGCGTTGATGAACCCGCACCCGCGGAACGAGCTGTCGGCGAACCACGCCTCGAGGTAGTCGTAGACGGCGAGGAGCTTCGCTCGGGGCCCGTCGGCGGCGTCGACGGCGGCGCTGACCCCGCGCTCCCACATGTCGTGCCGGCCGGCGAGGACGGCGACGACGAGGTCCTCCTTGCCGGGGAACTCCTTGTAGAGGCGTTTCAGCGACACGTTCGCGGCCGAGCGGACGGCGTCCATGCCGACCGACTGGATGCCACGTCGGTAGAACAGCTCGTCGGCAGCGGCGATGATGCCGGCCCGGGTGTCGTCCTGCTCGACGGTGACGGTGCTCATGTCTGGTTCCTCTGGTCCTCGGTCGTGGCAGCGGAGGAGCTGCGGCGGGATGGTGTCGACGTCCCCCGTTCGGAGCAGTACCTGCGAGTCGGCTGAGACCGGCTTGCGCGGAGAACGCTCGTTCTCTACTGTAACGGACATCGGCGGAGAACGATCGTTCTCCGCCGAACCGGACCGAGAGACGGCCCGGACGACGAAGGGATGTAGGACGATGAGCACCATCACGGTCGGGACCGAGAACAGCATCGACATCGAGCTCCACTACGAGGACAAGGGCACGGGCCAGCCGGTCGTACTCATCCACGGCTTCCCGCTCGACGGCAACTCGTGGGAGGGCCAGGTGCCCGCGCTCCTCCAGGCGGGCTACCGCGTCATCACGTACGACCGCCGCGGGTTCGGGCGGTCGTCGCAGCCGTCGACCGGGTACGACTACGACACGTTCGCGGCGGACCTCAACGTCGTCATGGAGACCCTCGACCTGCACGACGCGATCCTCGTCGGCTTCTCGATGGGCACCGGCGAGGTCGCCCGGTACATCGCCACCTACGGTTCCGGGCGCGTCGCGAAGGCCGCGTTCCTCACATCGCTCGAGCCGTACCTCGCGGTGACCGACGACAACCCGGACGGAGCGGCGCCGATGTCCTTCTTTGAGGGGATCGCCGAGACCGTCGCGCAGGACCGTTACGCGTACTTCACCGCCTTCTACCAGGACTTCTTCAACCTCGACGAGAACCTGGGCAGCCGCATCAGCGAGGAGGCGGTCCGCAACGCGTGGAACGTGGCCGCCGGTTCCGGGGCCATCGCGTCCGCGGCCGCGCCCCTGACCTGGCCGACCGACTTCCGCGCGGACATCCCCCAGGTGGACGTCCCCGCGCTCATCGTGCACGGCACCGGCGACCGCATCCTGCCGATCGACGCCACCGGTCGGCGCTTCGCCGCGGCGCTGCCGTCGGCGGACTACGTCGAGATCGAAGGGGCGCCGCACGGGCTCCTCACGACCCACACCGCGGAGGTGAACGAGGCCCTGCTCGCCTTCCTCCGCAAGTAGGCCCGGCGCAGCACCAGCCCGCTCCTCTCGCACCCCGCCCTCCGATCCGGCAGGGTGGTGGCCGCAGGGCGATGCCCCGCTCCACTCCGGAGCGGGGCATCGCCGTGTCCGGCGCTCGCGGCCCGCGAACGGCCCTCGCTGGGAACGACGGCCACCCGGAGGGCGTACCAGTGGACCGTCAGGAGACGGGGACGTCCCGCTCCGCCGAGCGCACCGGGAGGCGCACCATGGGCAAGCGGAACCGCACGATCGTGATCACGGGGGCGTCCAGCGGCATCGGTCGGGCCACGGCGCTCCGGTTCGCCCGCGCCGGCGACGCGGTCGTCCTCGCCGCCCGTCGTCCCGCCGCCCTGGAGGCCGTGGCCGCCGAGTGCCGTGCGCTCGGTGGCGAGGCGCTCGCCGTGCCGACCGACACGAGCGACGAGACCGCCGTGCTCCGCCTGGCAGCGGAGGCCGTCCGCCGGTTCGGACGCATCGACGTGTGGATCAACGACGCCGCCATCTCGTCGTTCTCGCCGTTCCTGCAGATGCCGATGGACGAGTTCCGCCGTGTGATGGACGTCAACGTCATGGGGTACGTGTACGGCGCACGCGCGGCCCTCGAGGTCATGGAGCGGCAGGGGCGTGGCGTGCTCGTCAACGTGTCGTCCATCGTGGGCGAGGTCCCGCAGCCGTACACCGCGCCCTACGGCATGTCGAAGGCGGCGGTCCGTGCCCTCGGCGTGAGCCTCCGGTCCGAGCTCATGCTCCGCGGCAAGAAGCGCATCCACGTCGTCACGGTCCTGCCGCCCACCGTGGACACGCCGTTCTTCCGGCACAGCGCGAACCACACCGGCCGCAAGATCGTCGCGCTGCCGCCGGTCTACGGTGTCGACAAGGTCGCGCGCGCGGTCGTCCGCGCGGCCGACGCGCCCGGCAAGGCGACCGAGATCGCGATCGGAGGTGCCGGCAAGGCGTTCGTGCAGCAGCACCGCATGACCCCGGCCGCGGTCGAGGCGCAGATGGCGATCCAGACCGACAAGACGCACCTGTCGCGCCACGAGCACGTCCCCGACAACCAGGGCACGATCTTCACCCCGTCGTCCGACCCGCGGGACGCGACGGCGGATGGCGGGTGGCACGGCGGACGGCGCACCGCGAGCCGCAACGTGATGGGCTGGGCGCTCGTCGGCGCGATCGCGGTGTTCGTCGGACGGCGTCTCCGCGCGCGCTGACCAGCCCCTCCTGGCTGCCTGCCCGGCCCAGCCGAGACCGGGCTGGGTCCGCTCAGGGCTCGTCGTCGTGGGGCGGCGTCGTCACGGCCTGCCCGAGCGGGTCGAGGTGGATCCGCGTCCCGTCGTCGAGCTCGGCGATCGGTCGGCGCTCGAGCCACGTCAGGGTCCAGCGCCACGTCGAGGCGTCGACCCCCTCGTCGGCGAGTTCCTCCTCGACCGTCCGGACCGCGACGAGCATCGCCTCCGGCAGGGCGGCCGGTGGCTCCTGCCCGACGCTCCATCGTGTGCCCAGCTGCATGGTGCCTCCAGTCCGTCCCAGTCCGATCCGAGATCGCAGTCGTTGCCGTTCTGATCGAACCAGAACGGCAACGACTGCGATCTCGCGGAGGGGGGTCAGACCGCGGGCTGCTCCTCGAGCTCGATCTCGACGACGCTGAGCTCCGCGCCCTCCGCGAACGCCAGGTTCCGGATCCGCCCGACCGCGGCGAGGTCCGGTGCGGCCTGCTCGATGAGCGCCCGCACCGGCTCGGGGGCCGCGACGACCGCCCGCGTGACGGGCGTCTTCTGCGACGCCTTCGCCGCCGTCTTCGCCCCGCGGATGCCGATGAGCGCCTGCCCGACGGCCTCGAGCAGCCCGGACTCGTCCGCGTCGACCGGCAGGTCGGCCGGGGTCGGCCAGGAGGCCCGGTGCACCGATCCGTCGTGCGTCCAGGCCCACACTTCCTCCGTTGCGAACGGGAGGAACGGTGCGAGCAGGCGGGTCAGCACGTCCATCGCGGCGCGGAGCGCGAGCACCGCCGAGGCCTGCGTCTCGTGGGTGGCCTCGTCGGCGGTGCCGTACGCGCGCTCCTTGACGAGCTCGAGGTAGTCGTCGCAGAACGTCCAGAAGAACCGCTCGGTGACCTCGAGCGCGCGGGCGTGGTCGTACTGCGCGAACGCGGTCGTGGCCTGCTCGACGACCGAGCGGAGCGCGGCGAGCATGTCCACGTCGAGCGCCTCGGTGACGCTGTGCGCACCGACGGGCAGCTCGAAGCCGTGCACGAACTTCGCGGCGTTGAGCACCTTGATCGCCAGGCGTCGACCGACCTTGATCTGCTTGGGGTTCTGCGGGTCGAACGCCGCGTCGGTGCCGAGACGCGAGGACGCCGCCCAGTACCGGACCGCGTCGGCGCCGTGCTGCTCGAGCATGTCGATGGGCGTGACGACGTTGCCCTTCGACTTCGACATCTTCTTGCGGTCCGGGTCGACGATGAACCCCGAGATCGAGGCGTTCGCCCACGGGGCGACGCCGTCCTCGAGCTGGGCCCGGAGCGCGGTCGTGAACAGCCAGGTCCGGATGATGTCCTGGCCCTGCGGACGGACGTCGTACGGGTAGACGATCCCGAACAGGTCGGGGTCCCGCTCCCACCCGCCGGCGAGCTGCGGGGTCAGGGACGAGGTCGCCCACGTGTCCATGACGTCGACCTCGCCGATGAACCCGCCGGGGACGCCGCGCTGGTCGGCTGAGTAGCCGGGAGCCGGGTCGGACGACGGGTCCACGGGGAGCTGGTCCTCGGTCGGGGTGATCACCTGGTCGAACACGGGGTTGCCGTCGGCGTCGAGCGGGTACCAGACGGGGAGCGGCACACCGAAGAACCGCTGCCGCGACACGAGCCAGTCGCCGGACAGGCCGTTCACCCAGTTCTCGTACCGGACGCGCATGAAGTCCGGGTGGAACGCGATCTGCTGACCGCGCTCGACGAGGGTGTCCTTGAGCTGCTGGTCGCGCGACCCGTTGACGATGTACCACTGCCGCGTCGACACGATCTCGAGCGGCTTGTCGCCCTTCTCGAAGAACTTGACCGGGTGCGTGATCTTCTTGACGTCGCCGATGAGCTCGCCCGATTCGGTGAGCGCGTCGACGACGACCTGCTTGGCGCTGAACACGGTCTTGCCGGCCATCTCGGCGTACACGGCCAGGCCGCGCTCCGAGGTGATGACGTCGGGCGCCTGCGACACGATGCGGCCGTCGAACCCGATCACCGAGCGGTTCGGCAGCTGCAGCTCGCGCCACCAGACGACGTCCGTCGTGTCGCCGAAGGTGCAGATCATCGCGATGCCGGCGCCCTTGTCCTGCTGTGCCAGGTGGTGGGCGAGCACCGGGACCTCGACGTCGAACAGCGGGGAGCGCACCGTCGTCCCGAACAGGTCCTGGAACCGTTCGTCGTCCGGGTGCGCGACGAGTGCGACGCACGCGGGGAGCAGCTCCGGCCGGGTCGTCTGGATCACGACGTCGCCGCTGCCGTCGGTCTTGTGGAACGCGATGCCGTGGTACGCGCCGGGCTGGTCCCGGTCCTCCAGTTCGGCCTGCGCCACCGCCGTGCGGAACGTGACGTCCCACAGGGTCGGTGCGTCCGCCTGGTAGGCCTCGCCGCGGGCGAGGTTCCGCAGGAACGCCTTCTGCGCGATCGCCTGCGATTCGTCGCCGATCGTCCGGTACGACTGCGTCCAGTCCACCGACAGGCCGAGGGTGCGCCACACGTGCTCGAACTGCTGCTCGTCCTCGACGGTCAGGCGCTCGCACAGCTCGATGAAGTTGCGGCGTGAGATCGGGACCTGGTCGGCGGCCTTGGTGCTCTTGCCGTCGCCGCCCTCGAACGGTGGCGTGAAGGACGCGTCGTAGGGGAGCGACGGGTCGCAGCGGACGCCGTAGTAGTTCTGCACGCGGCGTTCCGTCGGCAGGCCGTTGTCGTCCCAGCCCATCGGGTAGAACACGCGCTTGCCGCGCATGCGCTCGAACCGCGCCTTGACGTCGGTGTGGGTGTAGCTGAACACGTGCCCGATGTGCAGCGAGCCGGACGCCGTGGGCGGCGGGGTGTCGATCGAGTAGACGTCGGCGCGGGTCGCACCATCGCGGTCGAACCGGTAGGTGCCGTCGGTCTCCCACTGCGGGCCCCAGACCTGCTCGAGGCCGTCCACCGAGGGCTTGTCGGGCATGGGCTTGGTCATGGCTGCACCTTCCGGTCGATGTGTGCGGCACCGAGTCCGTGATGAGGTGCCTGAGTGTTCCGCGCGCTGCGGGTCGGGACAAGGGTACCGGGGCCGGGAGGGTCGGACCAGTCGCCGCCACACGGCGACCACGACAGGCGAGGCGCACACCCTGAGCGGTGAGGACGCGACGGGCCCACCGATACGGCACTCTGGTACGTGACATTCCACGACGCCCGGAAGGACCAGGACCAGTGACCGCGCCATCGAACGACACCACGACGTCCCGACCGCGCCGCAGGGGAGCGCCGGACCTCGTCCGGTCCGCCCGGCGCCGCCTGACCGCGGACGACGTGACGGTCGTCGACGGTCCGCTGCTCAAGCGCGCGGTCACGGCGGCGGCGCTGGGCAACGCGATGGAGTGGTTCGACTTCGGCGTCTTCGCCTACCTCGCCACGACGATCGGGCAGGTGTTCTTCCCGTCGGCGGACCCGACGGCCAGCACGATCTCGGCGTTCGCGACGTTCACCGCCGCGTTCCTGGTCCGACCGCTCGGCGGCGTGGTGTTCGGTCCGCTCGGGGACCGGATCGGGCGACAGCGGGTGCTCGCGCTGACGATGGTGCTCATGGCGGCCGGGACCTTCGCCATCGGGCTGGTGCCCGGGTACGACCGGATCGGGCTGTGGGGTGCGGTCCTCCTCTTGCTCGCCCGGCTGTTGCAGGGGTTCTCGACGGGCGGTGAGTACGGCGGGGCGGCGACGTTCATCGCCGAGTACGCACCGGACCGGCGCCGTGGCGCCCTCGGCGCCTGGCTCGAGTTCGGGACGCTCGGCGGGTACGTGCTCGGCGCCGGGCTCGTGACGGCCCTCCAGGCGACGCTGTCGGACGACGCGCTGCTCGCGTGGGGGTGGCGGGTCCCGTTCCTCGTGGCGGGTCCGCTCGGGGTCATCGGGCTGTACCTGCGTCTCCGGCTCGAGGAGACGCCCGCGTTCCAACGACAGCAGGCCGCGCTCGCTGAACGCGAGGCGGAACGGACCCCGGTCGTGCGCCTGCTCGCCGAACACTGGCGGCCGCTGCTCGTGTGCATCGGGCTGGTGCTCGTGTTCAACGTCACCGACTACATGCTGTTGTCCTACATGCCGACCTACCTGACCGAGACGCTCGGCAGCGACGCCACCGACGGCCTCGTGCTCGTCATCGTCGTGATGGTCGTCATGATGGCGGTGATCGGGCTCGGCGGCCGGCTGTCCGATCGGTTCGGACGGCGCCCCGTGCTCTTCGCGGGCTGCATCGGCTTCATCGTCCTGTCGTGGCCGGCCCTCGCCCTCGTGCAGACCGCGGACCCGTGGCTCGGGTTCTGCGGACTGCTGCTCATGGGACTCGTGCTCGTGACGTTCACGTCGACCATGCCGTCGACGCTGCCCGCGCTGTTCCCGACCGCCGTCCGCTACGGCGCGCTCGCGATCGCGTTCAACGTCTCGGTGTCGTTGTTCGGCGGGACGACACCACTGGCGACCGAGGCGCTCGTCGCGGCCGCGCACGACGCCGGCCTGCCGTGGGCGGACGACGTGCCCGCGCTGTACCTCGTCGTCGCCGCGGTGATCGGGCTGGTCGCGGTGGCCTGCACCACCGAGACCGCACAGGAGCCGCTGCTCGGCTCGGGGCCCACCGTGACCACCGAGGCCGAGGCGTCCGCGGTCATCGAGCAGTACGCCGACCCGACGAGCGCGTTCTCGCGCACGAGCTGGGCGCGAGACTTCGCCACGAGTCAGATCCCGGTGGTGGGGGAGCAGGACGCCCCACGCGATCGCCCTCCGTCCGTTCGGTAGGGTCGACGCACGCTGCCGAGCGGGCGGCGCGACAGCGACGCGCGGAGGTCGGATGTGCTGACCGTGGTCCTCGGGCTGCTCGGCGCCATGACCTACGGGGTGTCCGACTTCCTCGGCGGGGTCGGGTCGCGGACGGCGCGGCCGATCGTGGTCACGGCCATCGCCGCGGTCGTCGGCATCGTGCCGCTCGTGGCGGCCGTGCCCCTGCTGCACGCCCGGTTCACCGGCCACGCGCTCCTGTGGGGGTCCGTCGCCGGGATCGCGGGCTCGGTCGGCGTCCTGCTGCTCTACGCCGCGCTCGCGATCGGGCCGATGAGCGTGCTCTCGCCGGTCACGTCCGTGTTCGCGGCGGTCGTGCCCGTCGTCGTCGGTGTCGTCGCGGGGGTTCGACTCGGGCCGGTGGCGATCGCCGCGATCATCGCCGCCGTCGTGGCCGTCGTGCTCGTCGCCACCTCGTCGAACGGGTCCTCGACGCCGCTGACCCTCGGCGGCCTCGGGATCGCCGCCGTGTCGGGATGCGGGTTCGGGGTCCTGGTCATCGCCTACGCCCGGACCGACGCAGCGGACGGGATCGCGCCACTCGTCGTCGCCCGGGTGATCCAGGCGATCGTCATGTGGACGGGCGTGCTCGTCGTCGTCGCACGATCGCGACGCGCTGCCGCTGCTGCGCCCGCCGGAGCTGAGGGTTCGCCGGATCGCGCACCGCTCCTCCCGGTCCACCGGCGGTTCTGGGTCGTCGTGGTCGCGTGCGGGTGCTTCGACGCGTCCGCGAACGTGTTCATCCAGGCCGCACTGCACGTGTCCGACGACCCGGCGGCGCTGCCCGTGGTCAGCGTGCTGGACGCGCTCTACCCGATCGGGACGATCCTCCTGGCCGCGATCGTGCTGCGGGAGCGGCTGTCGCGCGTGCAGGTCGCGGGCTTGGTGCTCGGGTTCGCGGCGAGTGCGACGCTGGCACTCGCGTGAGGTCCGCCGTCAGGCAGGCTGCGTCTGCTCGCCAGTGCCTGCGGGCGTGAGCCGGCCGCGCAGGAACTGAACCGTGCGGTCGCGGGCCGCGAGTGCGGGATGCCCGGGGACCTCCCGGACCTCGTTGGTGAGCACGGAGTGGGCGTGCGGGCCGAAACCGCCGCTGTTGCCGGGGGACGAGTCGAGCTCGATGACCTCGAAGGCGTCCCCGAGCCGACGCTTGAGTGTCTCGAACCGGGCGCGGGGCACGGTGCCGTCCTCGCTGAACCGCAGGCCGAGTGCACACACCTCGCCCGCGGCGGCACGCGCGGCGATGCGGTCGAACTCGGCCGTCGAGACGGGCCCCGGCGCGAGCTTGCGCGCGCGGCCGAGGGGGAACGGGACCGCGGGCTGACTGAGGACCGATGCCCTGACCGTGTCGTCGATCGCCGCCGCCAGCGCGAAGCCTCCGGTGAAGCACATGCCGATCACGCCGACACCCTTTCCCGGTGTCCGAGCCGCGAGGTCCGCGGCGACGGCGCGCAGGAAGTCGGTCACCGGTCGATGCGCGTTCACCGCGAAGGCGCGGAACTCCGCCGAGACGCACAGTCTGGCGACCACGCCGAGGGTGGAGGCGGGCGTCGCCGACCGACCCGGCTCACCGAAGGGCGATGGGACGACGACGGTGAAGCCGCTGTCGACCAGGTGCTCCGCGAGCCCGAGGACCTCGGGCGTGATCCCCGGGATCTCCGGGATGAGGACCACGCCGGGGCCGGTGCCCTTCTCGAAGCAGTCGTACGTCAGACCACCGCCCGTGAACGGTGAGCGCCTCCATCCGGTGAGGTCGGATCGAGGGGCGGTGCTGGCGGGCATGGCGACTCCTTCGTCGGTGGATGCAGCCTACGGGGCGGTGCTCGGTGGGGTCCGTGCGGTCACCCGCGCTGCTCGGTCGACCCGCCGCTGCCAGCGCACCGTGCACTTCGTCGCCCGCCACTCACCCGGCGTGCCGGGAGGCCCGACTCCCGTCCTCCGCGCGGCGTCCGCCGATGCCGAAGAACGCCGCGGCCGCGGCCGCCACGGACAAGTCGTGACCGGTGCGCCCGAGGACGAAGGGCGCCCGCTTCGGCCCGGGGACCGTGTGCCCGCCCCGGTGGACCGTGACCAGGCGGACGGGCATGCGCCCGTCCTCCCGGTGGTCGACCTGCTCCATCCACGTCGATCCGTGCCCGTCGGAGGGGATCCGGTCCACGACCCCCGGCGTGCTGATGCCGTTGCGCCGGGCGAAGTACGCGGCCGTGTCGCGTGCCGACAGGGCGCTGCCGCCGACCTTGAAGAAGCGCTGTGCCCACGGCTTCATCGCGCCACCGGCGTAGGGCGCGATCGGGTCGGCCGTGCCGTGCACGAGCAGGATCGGGAGCGGCGTCGTGGCAGGTGTCTCGGTGGGGAGCAGGAAATCGTCGCGCGTGGGCATCGTCGCGGCGACGACCGTGACGCCGGCCAGCAGTTCCGGTACCTCGTGCACCAGGCGCATGGCCATCTGGCCGCCGTTCGAGTAGCCGATGACGAACACCCGGTCCGGGTCGATGCCGTGGGTCGCCCCGAGGTCCCGGATCACGGCGCGGACGAACCCGACGTCGTCGATCCCCTCGAGTCGCGCCGGGAACCCGCTCTGCCGTCGGGCGTCGTTCCAGTTCCCGCGGTACCCGTCGAGGTACACGACCACAGCCGTGCCGCTCGCCGCGAACGCGTCGTACATGCCGCCCGTGAAGGCGCGGTGCTTCGCGCCGGTCTGCTTCGACCCGTGCAGGACGAGGACGAGGTCTCGGGCCTGCTGGGCCTCCGGATCGCCCACGATCGTCATCGTCCGCTGCCTGCCGTCCACGTCGATGGTGCTGCGCATGCCCGTCCTCCTCGTGCTCGTGCGCCGTGCTGTGCGCGGTCGGGACCGACGCTAGAGTCTGACGTCGTGTCAAGGTCAAGCGAGGTGGGGGCGGCGGATGAACATCGGTGAGCTGAGTGCACGGTCCGGCGTCAGCGCCCGCTCGTTGCGGTACTACGAGCAGCAGGGACTCCTCAGCGCTCGCCGCAGCCCGAACGGCTACCGGACGTACACCGACGACGCCGTCGAGAAGGCGCGGGTCATCCGGACGATGTTCGAGATCGGGTTCTCGCGCGAGGACGTCCGGGCGGTCATCCCCTGCGCGACCGGGCGGCACGACACGGTCGACCGCCGCGCCGTCCGGGGCACGGTCGAGCGGATGCGCGACGACATGTCCGAGCGGATCGACGAGCTCGTCAGGACGCGTGCGGCGTTGACGGAGTTCCTCGAGCGCGGGGTGTGACCGCGCGGCGTGCGACCGCGGGAAGCGACTGCGGGAAGTGACAACGTGGGGAGCGACAGCGCGGGCGCGAGATGCGCGCCGGTCCTGACCGCTGACGCCCGACCTACCCCGCCGCCAGCCGCTCCGCCGCCGCCAGGAGCCGCGCCGTGACCGGGTGCGCCGGCCGCCCGAACACCCGATCGGCCGGCCCGGCCTCGACCACCCGCCCGGCGTCGAGCACCAGCACGTCGTCGCTCATCCGCCGCACCGCCGCCAGGTCGTGCGAGACGAAGAGCATCGCCGTCCCGGTCTCGCGCTGCAGCCGCTCGAGCAGCGCGAGCACCGCGTCCTGCACGGTGGCGTCGAGCGCGGTGACGGGTTCGTCGAGGAGCAGCAGGTCCGGTCCGGTCGCCAGGGCCCGGGCGATCGCGAGCCGCTGCCGTTGCCCGCCGGACAGGGTGCGGGGACCGCGGGGCCGGAGCGCGGGGTCGAGGTCGACCCGGCGGAGGGCGGCGTCCACGGCGTCGGCGACGGCACCGGCGGCACGTCGAGCGCGTCCCGCGGTGAGTGCGTCGACGAGCACCCGCTCGACGCTCCATCGCTCGTCGAACGTCGACCCGGGGTCCTGCACGACGGCGGCGATCCGGTGACGACGTGCCCGCCGCGCGGCTTCCGGGAGGGGCGCCCAGGCCGCGCCGTCGAGTCGCACCCGTCCGGTGGCCGGGTCCGTCAGCCCGAGGAGCACCCGGGCGAGTGTCGTCTTGCCCGACCCGGATGCGCCGACGACCCCGAGCGTCCGGCCCCGAGCCAGCGCCAGATCGACGTGCTCGAGCACGCTCCGTCCGTCGTACCGAGCGCCGAGGTCCTCGCCGACGAGCACCGGCTCAGGGGCGGCTGACGAGGCCGGAGGCACGGCGTGCCCGGCAGGACCGGCGCCGACCGCGGGACCGGCGCCGACCGCAGGACCGGCGCCGACCGCGGGACCGGCGCCGACCGCGGGACCGGCGCCGACCGCAGGATCGGCAGGCACCGCGGGATCGGCCGTCGCTGCAGGCGGGGCCGCCATCGCGGAACCGGCGGTGCCACCGACCGGATCGGCAACCTCGGAACCCCAGCGCACCGCGACGCGCGCGTGCTCGGCCGCGGCGACGAGCGCCCGCGTCACGGGATGGCGGGGCGTCCGCAGGACGGAGGCGGTGCGCCCGCTCTCCACGATCCTCCCGTCCGTCATGACGGCGACGCGGTCGGCCCAGCCCGCGACGAGGCCCATGTCGTGCGTGATGAGGAGGAGTCCGGCGCCGGCGTCCCGGACGCGCTGCAAGGTCTCCATGACCGTGACGGCGATGCCGGCATCGAGCGCCGTGGTCGGCTCGTCCGCGATCACGAGTGTGGGACCACCGACGATCGCGGCGGCGATGAGCGCCCGCTGCCGCATCCCGCCGGACAGGGTGTCGGCGCACCGTCCGTCGCGGGCGAGCGCGGGGTCGAGACCGACCCGGTTGAGCGTGGCAGCGACCTGGTCCAGCCGCTCGCGCGCAGTGAGTCCGGTGTGGAGGCGGAGGGCGTCGGCGACCTCGCGGCCGACGGGGCGGAGCGGGTCGAGCGCGCTGAGGGCCTCCTGGCCGACGTACCCGACGCGATGGCCGCGGATCCGGCGCCACCGTCGCTCCGACGCGGTCCGCAGGTCCGCGCCGTCGAGCTCGAGCCGCCCCGCGGTGACGCGGGCGCCGGGTGTCGAGAGCCCGAGGAGTGCCCGCGCCGTCACCGACTTGCCTGACCCGGACGGGCCGACGAGCGCGACGCACTCGCCGGGCGCGATGCGGAGGTCCACGCCGCTGACGACGGTCCGGCCGTCGATCGCCACGGCGAGGTCGGTGACGTCGAGGACCGGGAGGCCCGCGGCGGACGGACCCGTGGACATGCCGCCGTCCACGTGCGCCCCGATCGCGCTCACCGCGGCACTCCGAGTCCGCGCAGCCGACGCCCGAGGACGGTGACCGCAGCGGCGGTGACGACGATCGCGAGTCCCGGGAACGCGCTCGTCCACGGGGCGGTGTCCAGGTAGGTCCGGCCGTCGGCGAGCATCGCGCCCCATTCCGGCGCCGGCGGTGGCGTCCCGAGCCCGAGGTAGCTCAGGGCCGACGCCCACACGACGGCCTGCCCGACGCCGAGGGTGCCGACGGCGACGATCGGCCAGAGCGCGGTCGGCAGCACGTGGTGCAGGACGATCCACGTCGGGCGCCGTCCGAGCAGCACGGCCGTCTCCGCCACGGCCGAGGCCCGCGCCGTGCGGACGAGTCCGCGCACGATGCGGCCGTAGCCGGGGGCGGTCGCGAACCCGACGGCGATCGTCGCGGGCACGGCGCCGGGCCCCGTCACGGTGATGACGACGAGCGCGACGAGCAGGATCGGCAAGGCGAACCCGACCTCGAGCATCCGTCCGACCACGGCGTCGGCGATCCGGCCGCCGAGCCCCGCGACGAGCCCGAGGAGGACCCCGGCGACGCCGCCGACGAGTGTCGCGACGACGCCGACGGTCAGCGAGGCGCGGGTTCCGGCGACCACGCGCGCGAGGACGTCGCGGCCCGACTCGTCGGTGCCGAACGGATGGAGCGGGGACGGCGCGAGCAACGCCTGCGCAGGGTGCACCGCCAGCGGGTGGGCGCCGCCGAGTGCGGCCGGCCAGACGGCGGCGAGGACGGCGAGGAGCACCACGACGGCGGCGACGCTCCCGGACGGTCCGAGGGCGCGGACCGTGCGTCGCCATGCGGTGCCCGGCGCGCCGACGGTCGCGGGGACGGCATCGTCCACGCCGGCCGCCGGGAGGCCCGGGTCGACGATCCCGGTCACGGAGCGGCCCGCCCCGTGGTCGGCCGGGGAGCACCCGGGCGGGGCCGGCGGGTGCGTCGGACGGACGAGCCGGTCGGTCCCATGCGGGTCACCCGCGGGTCGACGACGCGTTCGACGAGGTCCGCGACCGCGAGCACCACGACGTACGCGAGGGCGGACACGAGCGCGATCCCGGCGACCAGGGGCATGTCCCGCTCGGTCACGGCGCCGACGAGACTCCGTCCGATGCCGGGGAGTGCGAACACGGACTCGACGACGACCGCGCCGGACACGAGCGACCCGAAGGCCCAGGCGCTCAGGGCGATCCCCGGCAACGCCGCGTGCCGCAGCAGGTGCCGGGAGAACAGGCCGACGGGGGACTCGCCTCGCGCTCGCGCCGCGAGGGCGAACGCGGACCGCTCGGCGTCGAGCACACCGTCGCGGATCGTCTGCGCCAGGTAGCCGGCCACGGGGACCGCGACCGTGACGGCCGGGAGCACCCATCCGCCGACCGTGCCGTCGCTCACCGCGGGGGTCCATCCGAGCCCGGTCGCGAACACGACGATGAGCACGCTGCCGAGCCAGAAGTGCGGCGTCACGCTCGCCGCGACCGCGATCCCCGACGTCAGGGCGGCGGCGATCCGCCCACGACCGGTCGACCACCACGCGGCGACGACGGCCAACGCCCACGCGACGACGAGTCCGGCGAGCGCGAGCGTCAGGGTGACCGGGAGCTCCTGGGCGAGCAGGGCGGCGACCGGTGTGTGGAAGGTGTACGAGTCGCCGAGCCGCACGGTCGCCAGCCGTCCGAGGAACACCGCGTACTGCACGACGACGGGGCGGTCGAGCCCGTACTCGGCGCGGACGTGCGCGACCGCGGCGGCCGAGGCCTGCGATCCGGGCCCGCCGAGGATCGCCTGCGCGGGGTCGCCGGGGATCGCACGGATCGCGACGAACACGATCGTCGCCACGGCCCAGAGGACGACGACCGCCCCGACGACCCGGCGCGCCAGCCAGGCCGCGGCGATGCCGAGCCGGACCCGGGGAACGGGGGTGGGCCTCCCGGCCGGAGCGGGCGGACCGGCCGGTCCGACCGGAGCGGCCGGACCGGTCGCGCCGTCCGTCAGTGGTCGATCCACGCGGTCCCGAAGTCCGGGGTGCTCACCGACGTGGTCGTGATGCCGTGGACGCTCGACCGGTACAGGAACTGGTTCTGCTGGTCGTACAGCGGCAGCACGGTGCGGCTCGTGAGGATCCGGTGCTGCGCCTCGGCGTAGAGCGTGGACCGCGTGGTCGGGTCCGTCGTGCGGGCGGCCTGTTCGAGCTCGGCGTCGAGCTGGGGCTCGGACAGCTGCGCGAGGTTCGCGAAGTACCCGGACGGCGCGGGCGTGATGCTCGCGCTGTCGTACAGGATCCGGAGCACGTCCGGGCCGACCTTCGTGTACGGGGCACTCACGACGTCGTAGTGGTTCGCGGCGAGTGCGGCGTACCAGCTGGACAGGTCGAGCTGCTCGATGCGGACGTCGAAGCCGACGGCCTTCTCCGACGCCTGGATCTGCTGGAAGAGGCTGCGCTCGGCCGGGATCGACTGGTTCGTCGACACCGGGAACGTGACGGTGAGCCGCTGGCCGTCCTTCGTGCGGACGCCGTCCGACCCGACCTTCCAGCCGTCCGCGTCGAGCAGGCGCTTCGCGGTCGCGGGCGAGGAGCTGAACAGCCGCTTGTCGCTCACGGCGAGCGGCTCGACGCTCGACAGGACGGAGTACGACCGCTTCGCCGTGCCGAGGAACAGGGACCGGATGCCCGGATCGATCTGCGCGCCGGCGATGAACGCCTTGCGCACCTGCTCGTCGCGGAACACCCCGTGGCCGGAGTTGAGCTCGAGCCGGTTCGAGGCGCCGGGCCGCGGGGCGTCGAGGTCACGGATGCTCCCCGTCGAGCTCGCCGCGTGCAGCTGGTCGGGCTGGGCGTTGTCGATGACGTCGACCTGGCCGGACTTCAGCGCCGCGTAGCGCGAGGTCGAGTCGGGCAGGAACCGCCAGGTGATCCCGGACAGCCGGGGCTTCGTGCTCGAGTTCCCGAGCGGCGTGAAGTGCGTGTTCCGGGTGAGGCTGACGTGGTCGCCGTGCACCCACTTCGTCACCATGAACGGACCCGTCCCCACCGGGCTGGCGCAGTTGGTCGCCTGCGAGCGGGCCAGCGCCGTCGGCGACTCGATCCCCACCCACGGCTGCGACAGCGACTCGAGCAGGGCGCTGTCCGGGCGGCTGAGGCGCAGCGTCACCGTGTGGGCGTCGGTCGCGGTCGCCGTCGTGATCGCGCCGAGGGCCAGGTACCCGGTGCTCGACGCCGTCGCCGGGTCCTGCACGTGCTCGATGTTCCGGACGACGGCGGCCGCGTCGAACGGCGTCCCGTCGCTGAACGTGACGCCCTCGCGCAGGTGGAAGGTCCAGGTGCGGCCGTCGCTGCTCGTGGTCCAGCTCGTCGCGAGGGCGGGCTGGGCCTTCCGGTCGCTGCCCATGGTGACGAGCTCCTCGATGTACTGCGACGCGAGGAGCGCCTGCGGGTAGTTGCCACCGACGTGCGGATCGAGGCAGGTCGGTTCGGCGTCGCCGGACGCGTACACGAGCGTTCCGCCGTGCGTCGGCGTGCTGCTGGCGCTCGGGCTCCCGCCGGAACACGCGGCGACGGCCAGGAGGACCGCGGTCGCGCCCGCCACGGTCGTCGCGGTGCGCGCGACGCGCTTCGAGCGGGTGCGGATCAGCGGGGGAGCGACCGCGGCGCGAACAGCGGAGGCGAGTTTGTGTACCGAGTCCAAGAACATGTCCGGGTGAGTCTAGCGGTTGAATGGGGGCATGGCCGATCCGGAGGACCCACAGGCGGAGCGTGTGCGCCGAGCCGGCCGCCCGCGGCGCTCCTCGGCAGTGGTGCTCGCCGACGCCGCCGCCGAGCTCTTCCTCGAGCAGGGGTACGCCGGCACGACGGTCGACCACATCGCGCAGCGCGCCGGGGTGAGTCGCGCCACGTTCTTCAACTACTTCACCGCGAAGTCCGACGTCATGTGGCTGGAACTCGACGAGGCCGTGCGCGAGATCCCCGCGCTCCTCCGCGTGTCCGAGGAGCGCTCGCCGGTCCGGGCCGTCGAGGACGCCCTGCTCGCCGCGGCCCGGCGGCACGACCCCCAGCGGGTGCCGTGGTCGATCGCCCAGGCCGAGGTCATGCGGATCGGCCCCGAGCTGGTGCAGAGCGCCGCGGCCCGTATCATGGGGCAGCACAGTGCGGTCGCCGCGTTCGTCGCCGACCGCACGGGCGAGCGTCCGAGCGGGTTGTGGCCCCAGACGGTCAGCGGCGCGATGCTCGGCGCGGCGGCCGCGGCGTTCGGGGTGTGGGTCGCCGACGGGGTCGGGCGTGGACCCCTCGTCGAGTACGTGGCCGCGGCGCTGACCCCCGTCGCCGCGGGACTGGACGCGCGGTAGCACGCCCGCTGGACCCGTCCGGCGTCCCCTCGGGATCGTCCGGTGCTCCCTCGCCCCAGGTCGGCGCTCAGACGGCCACGGCGACCGGTCGTCGGTGCCGACGCGCGAGCCCCGCGCCCGCCCAGCGGTCCCCGGCGACCGCGAGCGCGAGGAGCGTCACGGCGGCCACCGCGAACGGTACCGGTCCGGTGTGCGGGAACCCCCACTGCACGAGCAACGGCCAGTGGAACACGTACAGCCCGTACGAGATCGACGCCAGGAACGCGGACGGCGCCGCGACGCGGGTCAGGCCCCGGCCGAGCGCAGCGGCGAGGGCGGGCCGTGCCCGCAGCGTCGGCGCCACGACCGCGACGAGCGTCACCAGGGCCGTGGCCACACCGAAGTGCCGGACCATGAGCAGCGGGTAGGCAGCGAACCCGCCGCCGGTGCCCAGACGGAGTGTCGTGCCCACGGCGAGCGCCGTGAGCGCCGTGAGCCAGAGCAGCTCCGGGGCGAGCGCGCGCGGACCGACCCGGTCCTGGAGGAACGCACGCGCCATCGCCGCGCCGGCCCACCACACGAGCAGGTACGCGAGCACGAGCACGGCGTGCCCGGGGTGCACCGTGTAGGCCGCGAACGCCGCGAGCGACACCGCACCGACGAGGTGGGGGGTCAGTCGCGGCCACCGGTGCAGTGCCGACGCGAGGAGCGGGAACACCAGGTAGAAGGCGATCTCGTACGACAGCGACCACAGGGCGAGGTTGTGGAACGGCGGGTCGACGATGACCCCCGGCTTCAGCGCCCCGTTGTCCTGCAGCGCCACGAGGGTGCCGAGGACCTGCCCGGGGTGGAACTCGGCCACGAGGTCGCGGTCCGCCGCCGCCACCCCGATCGACAGCACCAGTGCGAGCACGAGCGGCGGGTAGATCCGACGGAGACGCCGGAACAGGTACGCGCCGACCCCGCCGCGCCGGTCGAACTCGTTGGCGTACACGACGAATCCGCTGAGCAGGAAGAAGACCATGACGGCCTCCTGCCCGAACGCGAACACGTCGCGCAGGACCACGGGTCCGCCGTAGGCGTTGACCGACACGAGGTGGTGGGCGACGACCTCGAGCGCCGCGAGTCCGCGCACCGCGTCGAGGAACACCCGCAGGCCGCGGGGGAGTGCCGGTCGCGCCATCGGGACCTCCCGTCCGTCGACGCTGATGGTCCTCGGGGGCCGGTGGGGCCGTTCCCAGCACCCCTGGGACGGTCGTGGAGGCCCGGTCAGGCGCGGAGGGTGCGCCCGTCGCCCGTGGCGACCTCCTCGAGGGTGCCGTCCTCGACGATCTCCGGCACGTCGCCGTCGTTGTCCGGCACCAGGCTGGCGTCGCCCGGCTGCGAGAGCGTGAGCACGGCCTCCTCGATGTAGGGGCTCGACTCGAGCTGTTCCTCGACCGCACGCAGCCGGAGCGCGACCTGCTCCTCGCGCTCGTTGCCCGCCATGTCGATCGCCGCGACGAGGTACACCCGGCTCGGCCCGACGAACTCGAGGTGCAGGTACGTCACACGCTCCACCTCGGGCTTGCGGAGGATCTCCGCGAGCACGGCGTCCTCGAGCTCGGGCGACGTCGACTCCCCGATGAGGAACCGCCGGTTCCGGTCGATGAGCACCACCGCGACCACGCCGAGCAGCACCCCGACGGCGATCGAGCCGAGCGCGTCCCACACGGCCGACCCGGTCAGCTGGTGCAGGAGCAGGCCGAGGAACGCGAGGACGAGACCGACGAGTGCCGCGGAGTCCTCGGCGAACACCGCGCGGAGCGTCGGGTTCGAGGACTGGAGCACGTGCCGGAGGATCGGCACCCGGCGTCGGGTCGCCGCGCCGTGGGCCTGCCGGAACGCCTGCAGGAAGCTCGTGCCCTCGAGGCACGCGGAGACCGCGAGCACGATGTAGCCGATGAGGACGTCGCGCGGCGGTTCGTCGGAGGTCAGCTCGCTGATCCCGTGGTAGATCGACACGATCGCGCCGGCCGTGAACAGCCCGAACGCCGCGAACATCGACCAGATGTAGGTCTCGCGGCCGTAGCCGAGCGGGTGGTCGGCGTCGCGCTGCTTGGCGCCCCGGCGCTCGGCGATGAGCAGGAAGATCTCGTTGCCGGTGTCCGCCCACGAGTGCGCCGCCTCGGCGACCATCGACGCCGAACCGGTCAACAACGACGCGAACGTCTTGGCGAGGGCCACGAGCAGGTTCGCGGCGAAGGCGATGACGACCGTGAGCAGGCTCTCGGGCTTCGGGGCGCCCGAGGCCGCCGCGTCCGGGTGGTCCGTGCTCTTGCGGTCCTCGGTCGCGTCGCTCACCATGCCCCCAGTCTGCTCCGCGGGCGGTACGATCGTCCCAGCGGCGTCGATCCGGCCATCACCGGGGAGCCTTCGGAAGAACACCATCCGTCCTCCCCGAGCGTCCCCGGGCGCGAGCGGGAGTCGGGCGGCCACTAGAACCGAACGGGTCGGGTCCGTCACAGCCTGAGCAACGAGCGGTGGTCCGCGCGACGGGAGCAGTGCCTCCCGGCCGTGGCCGCAATCGAGGTGGTACCGCGCCGCCGGGTCGAGTCGACCGGGTGGCGTCCTCGTCGACAGCACGCACACGACCACTCGCCGAGGACCAGATGCGCTACCCCTTGAACGACCCGGACGCCGCCGGCGTCACCCCGTCCCCCTCGTTCCCCGAGGTCGAGCGCGGCGTCCTCGCCTTCTGGCAGCGCGACGACACGTTCCGGGCGTCGGTCGAGCAGCGGCAGGGCTGCGACGAGTGGGTGTTCTACGACGGCCCGCCGTTCGCGAACGGACTCCCGCACTACGGGCACCTGCTCACCGGCTACGCCAAGGACGTCTTCCCGCGGTTCCAGACGATGCGCGGCAAGCAGGTGCACCGCCGGTTCGGGTGGGACACCCACGGGCTGCCGGCCGAACTCGAGGCCATGCGCCAGCTCGGCATCACCGAGAAGCACGAGATCGACGACATGGGCATCGACGTGTTCAACGCGGCGGCACGTCGGTCCGTGCTCCAGTACACCGACGAGTGGCGCGACTACGTCACCCGCCAGGCACGCTGGGTCGACTTCGACGACGACTACAAGACGCTCGACGTCACGTTCATGGAGAGCGTGCTGTGGGCGTTCAGGTCCCTCTGGGACAAGGGCCTGGCGTACGAGGGCTTCCGCGTGCTGCCCTACTGCTGGAACGACCAGACGCCGCTGTCGAACCACGAGCTCCGCATGGACGACGACGTCTACCAGCAGCGCCAGGACCAGTCGGTGACCGTCGCGTTCCCGTTCACCGGCGCCCGCGCCGAGGAGCTCGGGCTCTCGGGCGTCCGCGCGCTCGCGTGGACGACGACGCCGTGGACCCTGCCGACGAACGCGGCGCTCGCCGTGGGACCCGCCATCGAGTACGTGGTCGTGCCGGCCGGTCCGGACGGCGCGGCCGACGGGACCGCGGCAGGCACCGCGTCGTTCCTGCTCGCCGGCGACACGCTCGCCGCGTACGCCAAGGACCTCGGCTACGGCTCCGCCGAGGAGGCCCGTGCCGCGGTCACCCGCACCGTCACCGGTGCCGAGCTCGACGGCGTCGCGTACGAGCGGCTGTGGGACTTCTACGTCGACGTCGAGGGCATGGAGAACGCCTGGCGGGTGCTCGTCGCCGAGTACGTCGCCACGGGCGAGGGCACGGGCGTCGTGCACCAGGCACCGGCCTACGGCGAGGACGACCAGGCCGTCTGCTCGGCGGCGGGCATCCCGACGATCCTCTCCCTCGACGACGGCGGGCTGTTCCTGCCGCAGGTGGACCTCGTCGCGGGCCAGCTGTGGTCCGACGCGAACAAGCCGCTGACGCAGGAGCTCCGCGCGATGGGTCGCCTGCTCCGGGTCGCCTCGTACGAGCACAGCTACCCGCACTGCTGGCGCTGCCGGAACCCGCTCATCTACAAGGCCGTGTCGAGCTGGTTCATCCGGGTCACGGATTTCCGGGACCGCATGGGCGAGCTCAACGAGCAGATCACCTGGGTGCCCGAGAACGTCAAGGACGGCCAGTTCGGCAAGTGGGTCGAGGGCGCTCGTGACTGGTCGATCTCGCGCAACCGGTACTGGGGTTCGCCGATCCCGGTGTGGAAGAGCGACGACCCCGCCTACCCGCGCGTCGACGTGTACGGATCCCTCGCCGACCTCGAACGCGACTTCGGGCGCCTGCCCCTGAACGACGCCGGCGAGCCGGACCTGCACCGCCCGTTCATCGACGAGCTGACGAGGCCGAACCCCGACGACCCGACCGGCCGCTCCACGATGCGCCGGATCACCGACGTGTTCGACGTCTGGTTCGACTCCGGGTCGATGCCGTACGCCCAGGTGCACTACCCCTTCGAGAACCGCGAGTGGTTCGACACCCACAACCCGGCCGACTTCATCGTCGAGTACATCGGACAGACGCGCGGCTGGTTCTACGTCATGCACGCGCTGGCGACGGCCCTGTTCGACCGTCCGGCGTTCTCGAACGTCATCAGCCACGGCATCGTGCTCGGGTCCGACGGCCAGAAGATGTCGAAGAGCCGGCGGAACTACCCCGACGTCAACGAGGTCTTCGACCGCGACGGCGCCGACGCCATGCGGTGGTTCCTCATGTCGTCCTCGGTGATCCGCGGTGGGAACCTCGTCGTCACCGAAGAGGGGATCCGCCAGGGCGTCCGCGAGTTCCTGCTGCCCCTCTGGTCGACCTACTACTTCTTCACCCTCTACGCGAACGCGTCGGGGGACGACGGGTACCACGCCACCTGGCGCACCGACTCGACGGACGTGCTCGACCGGTACCTGCTCGCGCGCACCCGGCAGCTCGTGCTCGACGTCACGGCGCACCTCGAGGCCCTCGACACCCCGCTGGCCACCCTCGCGGTCCGCGACTTCGCCGACGTCCTCACGAACTGGTACGTCCGGCGGTCCCGTGACAAGTTCTGGGCGGGTGCCGGGTCCTCGGACGCCGCCCGCGATGCCTTCGACACGCTGTACACGGTCCTCGAGACCCTGACGCGCGTCGCCGCGCCGCTCGCGCCGCTCGTCGCGGACGAGGTCTGGAGGGGCCTCACCGGTGGGCGCAGCGTCCACCTCGAGGACTGGCCGGACGCCGAGGCGTTCCCCGCCGACGACGCCCTCGTCGCCGCGATGGACCGCGTCCGCGACGTCGCGTCGAAGGGCCTCGCGCTCCGCAAGGCGACCGGCAAGCGGGTCCGTCTGCCGCTCGCGACCCTGACCGTCGTCACCGCGGATCCCGCCGGGCTCGAGCCGTTCGCCGACATCCTCCGCGACGAGCTGAACGTCAAGCGCGTCGTGCTCGAGCAGCAGGCCGAGGAGTCGCTGGCGCAGTACGGCATCGAGCGGAAGCTCACGGTGAACGCCCGTGCCGCGGGTCCCCGCATCGGGAAGCTCGTGCAGCAGGTGATCCCGGCGGCCAAGCGCGGTGACTGGACCGCCACCGCCGACGGCGTCACGGTCGGCGGCGTCGACCTGGTCGAGGGGGAGTACACGCTCGACCTCACCGTGGCCGACCCGACGAGCGCGGTGGCGTTCCTCGAGGGCAGTGGCTTCGTCGTGCTCGACACCGTGACGACCCCGGAGCTGGAGGCCGAGGGCCTGGCCCGCGACGTCGTGCGTGCGGTGCAGCAGGCGCGTCGGGACGCCGGGCTCGACGTCAGCGACCGCATCGTCCTGCGCCTCGAGGCCGACGAGGCTGCGAGCAGCGCGATCGAGGCGCACCATGGACTCATCGCGCAGGAGACCTTGAGCAGCCGGCTCGAGCAGGTCGTCTCCGCGCTGGACGACGACGACCCCGGCGTCGAGCACGTCGGCGACGGCGCGCTCGTCCGGGTGGAGGTGACCCGCGTTGGCTGAGATCGGCAACGGTACGAACCCCTACGGCGACGACGACGCGTACGACGAGGACGGCGAGCCCGTCGCCGGGACTCCACGTCCGGTGACGGCGGGCGTCCCCGTGCCGCACGGGCCCGAGGACGACGGCGTCGCCCAGGTCGAGTCGGAGCTGTACGCCCGCATCGGGGAACAAGCCCCCGAGCGTCGGCTGGCGGCGACCCGGCGTGCCGTCGAGCTGCTCGGCGACCCGCAGCACGCGTTCCCGGTCATCCACATCACCGGCACGAACGGCAAGACGTCGACCGCCCGGATGATCGAGAGCATCGTGCGCGCGCACGGGCTCCGCACCGGACTCATGACGAGCCCGCACCTCGTGGCCATCCGGGAGCGCATCGTCATCGACGGCGAGCCCATCCGGCCCGAGTCGTTCGTCGAGAACTGGCGCGACATCCAGCCGTACCTGACCATGACCGACGACGAGCTCCGCGCCGCCGGACAGCAGCCGCTCACGTTCTTCGAGGCGCTCACGGTCCTCGCGATCGCGTGCTTCGCGGACGCGCCGGTCGACGTCGCCGTGATCGAGGTCGGCATGGGCGGCGAGTGGGACTCCACGAACGTGGTCGACGGCCAGGTGGCGGTGTTCACCCCGATCGCGATCGACCACGCCAAGCAGCTCGGCAACACCGTGGCCGAGATCGCCCGGACCAAGGCCGGGATCATCAAGCCCTCGGCGGCGGTCGTCAGCGCCCGGCAGACGCCGGAGGCCCTGGGGGAGCTCGAGCGCGCGGCGGCCCTGAGCGAGGCGACGCTCGCCGTCGAGGCGACCTCCGGCCCGAACGGCGGCTTCCGTGTGCTGTCGGACACCCCGGCCGTCGGCGGTCAGCTCGTCAGCGTCCAGGGCGTCGCCGGACGGTACGACGACCTGTTCGTGCCGCTCTTCGGTGCCCACCAGGCCGAGAACGCCGCGGTGGCGATCGCCGCCGTCGAGTCGTTCCTCGGTCGCGGATCGCAGCCCCTCGACGAGGACGTCCTCAGCGAGGGCCTCGCGGCAGCGACGTCGCCCGGCCGTCTCCAGCCGATCGCCCAGCAGCCGACCGTGGTCGTCGACGCCGCACACAACCCGCACGGCGCCCGGGCCCTGGCCGAGGCCCTGCCCGTCGCGTTCCCGTCCGACCACGTGGTCGGCGTGCTCGGCGTCCTCGCCGACAAGGACGCCCGCGGCATCGTTCGCGCGCTCAAGGACGTCGTGGCCACGTTCGTCGTCACGCAACCGCCCGGTCCCAGGGCCCTCGACGCCGACGCGTTCGCCGCGATCGTCGTCGACGAGGTCGGCCCGGATCGGGTGGTCGTCGAGCCCGACGTCGAGGCCGCCCTGGCCGAGGCACGGACCCTCGCCGAGGACGCCGACGCCGAGGCTGACCTCGCCGAGGGGGAGCCGGGCGCCATGGTCCTCGTCGCGGGCTCCATCGTGCTCATCGGTCGGGTCATGGACCTGGTCGACGGCGAAGGCGAGTCGGCATGACGGACGCTCCCCGGACCTCCCCGCCGGCCCGCGGCACACGGATGCGGCGTCCCCGCCCCCCGCGCGGCGCCCGCGAGAGCCTGCTGTCGATCGTCCTCGTGCTCGAGGCCGTCGTGTTCTTCTTCCCGATGCTCGTCGTGTTCGGCAAACACGAGCTCCCGCCGGCCGCGGCGTTCGGCGGCGGCCTCGGGTTCATGGTCGTGCTCGCTATCGCCTCCCGGCTGACCGGTCGCCCCGCCGGTGTAGGGTTCGGATGGCTGCTGCAGGCGGCCATCCTCGCCACCGGCTTCGTGGAACCGTTCATGTTCGTCGTGGGCGCCATGTTCCTGGCGTTCTGGATCTACTGCTTCGTCAAGGGTGGTCAGCTCGACCGGACGAATGCGGCCCGCGCGGCGGCCCTCGGCGAGGACCCCGGACCGGGCACCGACGCCGGCGCCTGACCGCCGTCGCCGCACACCGACCACATCCACCCCCGAACCCAGGGAGCAATGCGTGTCCGACCTCGAAGAGACCCTCGTCCTCGTCAAGCCCGACGGCGTCGCCCGACAGCTGACCGGGGAGATCCTCCGCCGCATCGAGGCGAAGGGCTACGAGATCGTCGACCTGAAGATGCTGACGGCGTCCCGTGACCTGCTCAGCGCCCACTACGAGGAGCACCAGGGCAAGCCGTTCTTCGAGCCGCTCGTCGAGTTCATGGAGTCCGGGCCGATCGTCGCCGTCCGCGTCGCGGGCAACGGCGTGATCGCCGGATTCCGCTCGCTCGCGGGCACCACCGATCCGACCTCGGCCGCGCCGGGCACGATCCGCGGCGACCTCGGGCGCGACTGGGGTCTCAAGGTGCAGCAGAACCTCGTGCACGGCAGCGACTCGCCCGAGTCCGCCGCGCGCGAGCTCGGTCTCTGGTTCGCCTGACCCGCTGTTCCGCGTCTTCCCGACAGGCCCGTCGTCGTCCGACAACGGGCCTGTCGCCGTCTCCGCACGCACACGATGCGCGGGCATCTGACGACGTCACCCCTGTCGTCCGACACCCGCGCCGTCGAGACGAGCACCCGCACCGGGCGTGACCGGGAGGCCCGACACCACCCCGGGGAGCGAGCGGACACCCGAGACGGAACGACGACGGGCCGCCCCCATCGGTACGGCCCGTCGTCGCACGGCTGACGGTCGCCGCGGGGCTGGCCCGTGGCGACCGTGGCATCAGCCCGCCGAGGGCGTGGCGGTCGGCGTCGCGGTCGAGCTGCCCGAGGAACCCACGGCCTGCTCGGCGACCTGCTCCACGAACGACGAGAACGCCGACGTGTCGGTCAACGACCCGGTGTACTGCTGCCCGTTGACGAGGACGAGCGGGGTGCCGGTGAGCTTCTTGACGTCGGAGTTCGGGATCTTGTCGTTGAGCGTCCGGTTCGTGACGTCGGCCACCCACCCCTTGAACGTGCCGTTGTGGATGCAGCTCGGGATGTTCTCGTTCGTCGCGCCAGCGGCCTTGACGAGGCTGACGATCTGGTCGTCGGTCAGACCCTTGGTCTGCTCGCTCGGTTGCTTCTTGTAGAAGCGCTGGTTCACGGCGAGGAACTTGTTCGGCTCGTAGTTCGCGACACAGGCGGCGGCGTTGGTGGCGCGGGTCGAGTACTTGGTGCCGAGGGAGCTCGCGTCGAGCAGCGCGAACGGATGGAGCTCGAGCGTGGCGTACCCGGCGGTGACCCACTGCTTGATCTGCGTCATGTTCGTCGTCTCGAACTGGTTGCAGTACGGGCACATGTAGTCCTCGTAGATCACGACGTTGATCGTGTCCTTGTGGGCTGCCGTCTTGGTGGCCGTCGGCTCCGCGCCGGCCTTCGTCGCACCCGTGGTGACCGCGGTGATCGACTTGCCGTTGCCGTGCAGGAGGATGCCGTCGCTCGCCATGTTCTTGGGGCCGGGGCCCGCGGGCTGGATCGAGTTCACGACGACGAGCACGACGATCGCGGCGACGGCCAGCACGGCGAGGCCGATGCCGCCCTGCAGGAACAGCCGGTTGCGGCGTCTGCGCTGTTGTTCTCGCTCGCGCATCGCCCGCGCGTGCTCGCGGGCTGCTTCGCGCCGTGCCTTCTTGGAGGAGTTGTCGCCTGCGGTGCTCATCGGCAACAACCGTAACGGGTGCTGGAGGGGGTCGAGCGCGGCTCGGCTGACAAACCTCCCAGAAGTGCGTGACGCGTCATCGACGCCGGTGCGCGGGGCGTCGACATCAGGCCGGCGTCGCGGTGCGGACCGGTCGTACGCGATCAGAAGAGGATGGCCCGCAGCGTCGGGAACATGATGAGGATCACGAGGACGATCACGACGTAGTTGACGAGCACGATGAGCCAGGAGAACGGGAGGACCGCCTGGCCGATCCGACGTCCGCGTTCGCCGAGGTTCCCCCGCGCCAGGTTCCAGCACGTGAACACCCAGAACATCGGGATCGTCATGGACCAGACGAGCATGCACCAGGGGCAGAGCGCACCGATCGACCACACCGTCTGCGTGAAGAGCCACGTCACGAACACCCACGCCAGGAACACCCCGGCGTTGAACGCCACCCAGAACCAGCGGGCCGCGACGACGCCGGCCAACAGCATCACCGCGACGGCGATCGGTGCCACGAACCCCGAGACGCCGAGGATCGGGTTCGGGAACCCGAACAGATGTGCCTGGTGGCTCGCCATGACGTTCGAGCAGCTGATGAAGGGGTTGACGTCGCATCCCAGTGCCTGCTTGGGGTGTTCCAGCAGTTGGTACTCGTCGACGACGAGCCGGAAGGCGCCGTACAACCCGCCCGCCCCGGTGACGAGGAGGAACACGGCCATGGCCACGGGTGGACGACGGAGGGCTTCGCGGGACGTCACGAGCGCCATCATCGCATGCACGTTCGGCGTTCCCATGGGCGGGCGTGCGATAATCGATGGGTCGACGGTCCCGTACCGTCGATGACGAAGAGCTTTCCGGGCCCGGTGCCCGGACAACGAAGCGCCGTGAGAGGGCGCGCGCGACCGTGGTGCTGCCCCGTACGGAGCGGCACCGGCCGCTTGGAGCGAGCGCGGGGGCGTAGTCGCCGCCCGCCGAGGATTCCCGCCGGTCACATGCTGACCAGGCCGGGCTGAGGAGTGCACCAGTCGATGGTGGAGCAGAACGACAACAACAACGAAGACGGTACGAAGCGCCGCGGGCGCCTGTTCGGCAGCCGCCGGGCACGGTCCCACGGACCGGACGACCACGTCGCCGACCGGGAGGCCCGGGCGACGCCCGTCACGCCGCCCGCGTCCGACGCGGAGGACCCCGGCGAGCTCTCGGCACCGGTGGCGTCGGTCGACGCCCCGGACGCCGCGCGCGTCGCCGTCGACGAGGGCGACTCGGTGACCTCCGCGGTCGACGAGGCCGCGCAGGTGACGACGGTGATCGACGAGGCCGCGCAGGTGACGACGGTGGTCGACGAGGCCGTGTCGGTGACGACGATGGTCGACGCGGTCGCGACGGCGACGGAGGCGGTGCCCCTCGGCCTCGCTGAGGACACGGCAGCCGACCTCGCCCCGGAGGCGACGGGGTCGGGTGTCACCGATCTGCCGGATGCGGAGCCCACCGGCGCCGGGCAGCCGGAGGCCGAGCCGTCGACGGCTGAGGAGTCCGCGGCCGAACCCGCACCGACGTACCCGGTCGCGACGAGCACGACGAGCCTCATCTTCCATGCGCCCGTGCTGCCGGACCTGCCCGAGCGGTTCCAGCCGGACGACGAGCCGGACCGCGACCGCGACCGCGACCGTGACCGCGACCGTGACCGCGACCTCGTCGAGTCGCCGAGCACCCGCCGTCGATCGCGTCGTCGCGGGGCCGCCGCGCAGGACGACCAGCAGGCCGACGACCCGGGCGTGCAGCAGCAGCGGCAGCCCAAGCAGAAGCGCGAGCCGGAGCTCATCACCGAGCCGCAGCGCATCAAGGGGTCGACCCGGCTCGAGGCGAAGAAGCAGCGTCGCCGTGACGGCCGTGACGCCGGTCGCCGCCGTCAGGTCATCACCGAGGACGAGTTCCTCGCCCGCCGCGAGAGCGTCGACCGCCAGATGATCGTCCGCTCGCAGGCGGACCGCATCGAGATCGGCGTGCTCGAGGACGGCGTCCTCGCGGAGCACTACGTCACGAAGAACCACAACGTCTCGCTCATCGGGAACGTCTACCTCGGCAAGGTGCAGAACGTGTTGCCGAGCATGGAGGCCGCGTTCGTGGACATCGGCCGCGGGCGGAACGCGGTGCTGTACTCGGGCGAGGTCGACTGGGACTCCGTCGAGACGGGCAACCAGCCCCGCCGCATCGAGCTCGCGCTCAAGCCCGGCGACAAGGTCCTCGTGCAGGTGACGAAGGACCCGGTCGGCCACAAGGGCGCCCGCCTGACGAGCCAGATCTCGCTCCCGGGGCGCTACCTGGTCTACGTGCCGAACGGCTCGATGAACGGGATCTCGCGCAAGCTGCCCGACACCGAGCGCGCGCGCCTCAAGAAGATCCTCAAGGAGGTCCTGCCGGAGCACGCGGGTGTCATCGTGCGCACCGCGGCCGAGGGAGCGACCGAGGAGCAGCTCACGCGCGACGTCACCCGGCTCACGAGCCAGTGGGAGGCGATCCAGAACAAGGTGCAGAACGGCCAGGCGCCGGTGCTGCTCCACAGCGAGCCCGACCTCCTCGTCAAGATCGTGCGCGACGTCTTCAACGAGGACTTCTCGAAGCTGATCATCGACGGTGATGCCGCCCGCGCCGTCATCGACGAGTACCTCTCGGCGGTGGCGCCGGACCTCAAGGACCGCGTCGAGCTCTACGAGGGCCCCGACTCGTTCGAGGAGCACCGGCTCAACGAGCAGATCGAGAAGGCCCTGGACCGCAAGGTCTGGCTGCCGTCCGGCGGCTCACTGGTGATCGACCGTACCGAGGCGATGACCGTGGTCGACGTCAACACGGGCAAGTTCGTCGGGTCCGGGGGCAACCTCGAGGAGACCGTCACGAAGAACAACCTCGAGGCGGCCGAGGAGATCGTGCGTCAGCTCCGACTGCGCGACATCGGCGGCATCATCGTGGTCGACTTCATCGACATGGTGCTCGAGTCCAACCGCGACCTCGTCCTCCGCCGTCTCGTCGAGTGCCTGAGCCGTGACCGGACGAAGCACCAGGTCGCCGAGGTCACCTCGCTCGGCCTCGTGCAGATGACCCGCAAGAAGATCGGCGTCGGCCTGCAGGAGTCGTTCGCCGAGGTGAACGCCAAGGTCAACGACAACACGAACGAGTCCTCGCCGAAGGGTGGCCGGAGCGGTCGCAAGGGCCGGGGCAACGGCGGTGGCCAGGGCAACGGCAACGGCAGCGGCAGCGGCAACGGCAACGGCCAGCAGTCGTCGCAGCAGGCGCACCAGATCACCGAGGACGTCAAGAACGCGCTCTCGCGGATCGCCGCATCGACCATTCCGCACGACGACGCCGCTGCGACGGCTGCGAGCGGCACCGCGCCGACGAGCGCGAGCCAGCTCGAGGAGGCTCTGGACAGCGCCAGCGGAGCCACACCGGGTGAGGCCGACGCCGGTACGGGGACGACGCGATCGCAGCGCCGCTCCCGTCGCGGGGACCGGAACGAGCGCGGCGATCGGAACGACCGTGCCGACCGGAACGAGCGTGCCGACCGGAACGAGCGTGCCGACCGTGAGGAGCGCACCGAGCGCACCGAGCACGCTCCGTCCGCCGACGCGACCGTGGAGCAGCCGACCGAGGTGACACGGCAGCAGCCCGCAGCGCCGCACGAACCGGCGACGCTCGAACCGGTGTCGACGACCCGTGAGCCGGCGTCGACGGGGTCTCGTCGGGTGAGCACGACGGCGACCGTGTCCCCGACCGAGTCCGTCGCGATCCTCGACATCCCGCTCTCCGCGGCGCCGGTCCGACAGCCCCGGCCGGTGAGCACCGAGGCGGCCGAGTCCCTCCTGGACTCCGTCCTCCAGGCGCTCCCCGAGCCGAAGCAGCCCGGCCAGGGGCGCAACCGGTCCCGCAGGGTGACGTCGGGGAGCATCAGCGCACCCGCGACGACCAGCGGCGCAACCGACGCCGGCGGTGCTGACGACGCGGGCGACCCCGACGGCGGGCCGGTCATCCTCGGGCGGTGACCGCAGCGCGGGACTGAGCCCGGGCCTCCCGGCAGACGGCCGACGCGGCCGACGACGAACGCGACCTCCCCCCGGCGGGGCGGGGTCGCGTTCGTCGTTCCGCGGTAGCGTTTCCTGACCGTCGACCGGTGCCGCGTGCCGCGGCCGCCCACCGCCACCGCAGAGGAGAGCCCGCGTGTCCGATCCGACCGACGACCACCAGCAGCCGGTCGGGGGAGCGCCCGGGTTCCCGAGAGACGGCCGTGCCGCGTCCCAGGGTGACCACCACCGGATGCCGGGCGCGGCCGGCCCCGCGCCGTCGTGGGCGTCCGTCCCGGGTCCGTCGGTTCCGGGTCCGTCGGTTCCGGGTCTGTCGGTTCCGGGTCTGTCGGTTCCGCGAGTGCCCGGCCCCGGCATCGAGCTCCCGGGCGCCGTCCCCGCATGGCGGAGGAGCAGCCCCACGAGTGTGTTCGCTCGGGAGCGCTCGGGAGCTGGCGTCGCCGCCGCGGCGCTCGCCATCGCGGTGGTCGCGGCGGTCCTGCTCGTGTCGTCCCTGTCCGAGTTCCTCGGCACCCTGTCCTACGCGGGTGCCATGGACTTCGGCGACGAGGGCTTCACCGGCACGCCGCTCGGGTACTTCCTCGTCACCTGGCTGCTCGACCCGCTGGCGTTCTACGTCGTCGCGTTCGTCGTCCTCGCGTTCCTGACCCCGGTGACGCGACGGAGTCCACTGCCGACGATCGTGCTCCGGGCGATCGTCGCCGGGGCGGCGGGGACCGTGGGCATCATGGTCGTCGGCGTGTTCGAGGGCTTCGTCCACGCGGTGAGCGAGCTCGACTGGACCTACCTGCTCACCGACATCCTGACGGACCCCCTGTCCCGCGGCGTCGAGTACACCGCGCTCACCATCACGGCCTGCACGCTCGTCTGGTTGTGGTCCGGACGTCCAGGGCGACGAGGCCGCACCGGCCGTCCGGGGATGCCGGGCATGGTCCCGCCGGCCGACGCCGTGCCGGTGGCCACGATCCCGCCGCAGGCGCCGGCCTGGCATGCGGCTGCTCCGCGACCGGGTGCGTCGCAGCCGGGAGGCGCGTGGCCGACGGGCGCAGCGCAGCCGGGGAGCGCGTGGCCGACGGGCGCAGCGCAGCCGGGGAGCGCGTGGCCGACAGGTGCGTCGCAGCCGGGAGGCGCGTGGCCGACGGGCGCAGCGCAGCCGGGAGGCGCGTGGACAGCCGATGCGTCCCGGTCGGGAACCCCGTGGCCGACGGGGACGTCGGCTCCCGAGGAGTGGCGTGCGACCGACGAGGTCGACCGGGACCGCTGAGGCGCCCTGGGCAGCGGGTCAGTGCCCGGAGCGCTTGTCGCGCTGCGGGACCCGGAGTCCGCTCGCGATGAGCCGGAGGACGAGTTCCCGGCCGGACACGGCGAGGGCCCCGAGCGCGACGAGTTCGTCGTGCCGGGCCGCGGGGACGTCGTAGTGGTCGTGGTCGAACGCGCGGCGGGGCAGGCCGGCGCGGGCCGCGAAGGCGTGGAGCTCGTCGTAGGACTCGTCGCTCACCAGGTGCGACCAGACCGTGTCGTGCGCGGGCCAGACGGGAGGGTCGATGAGCACGGTCACCCGGAGGAGCCTACGGCGTGGCGCGCGTTTGACCGGACCGGGAGCCATCGAGTACCCTTGGTTATTGGTGTCCGCGAGGCCTCATGCCCGCGTCGACCGCGTCGGCGACGGCACCGCAGACTTCCCTCCAGCAGAGTACGTAAGGAATTCCACGTGGTTTACGCAGTTGTGCGCGCCGGCGGCCGTCAGGAAAAGGTCGAGGTCGGCACCGTCCTGAACATCGACCGCATCAAGGGCGACGAGAACGGCACCATCCAGCTCGCGCCGGTGCTCCTCGTGGACGGCGACAAGGTCACCTCCGCGGCGAGTGACCTCGCCGGCGTGACGGTCACGGCCGAGGTCCTGAACGACCTCCGTGGCCCGAAGATCGTCATCCAGAAGTTCAAGAACAAGACCGGGTACAAGAAGCGTCAGGGCCACCGCTCGGAGCTCACCCGCGTCAAGATCACCAAGATCGCGTAAGGCGGAAGAACAATGGCACACAAGAAGGGTGCGAGCTCCACTCGCAACGGTCGTGACTCGAACGCGCAGCGCCTCGGCGTGAAGCGCTTCGGCGGACAGGTCGTCAACGCGGGCGAGATCATCCTCCGCCAGCGTGGCACCCACTTCCACCCGGGCGCCAACGTCGGCCGTGGCGGCGACGACACGCTCTTCGCGCTCACCGCGGGCGCCGTCGAGTTCGGCACCAAGGGCGGCCGCAAGGTCGTCAACATCGTCAACGCCTGATCGCACGACGACACACTCCACGAGAAGGGCGGGCCGAGTGCCCGCCCTTCTTCGCTTTCCCGCCGGGTGCGGCGCCCTCGGTCCGGCGCCCCTGGCACCAGCTCCGTGAGGACACCATGGCCACCTTCGTCGACCACGTCACCCTGCACCTGACCGCGGGCAACGGCGGCAACGGCTGCGTCTCGGTCCGCCGCGAGAAGTTCAAGCCCCTCGCCGGGCCCGACGGCGGCAACGGCGGGAACGGCGGGGACATCGTCCTCGTCAGCGACCCCCAGGTCACGACCCTGCTCGGGTACCACCGGTCGCCCCACCGCTCCAGCCGGAACGGACAGCCCGGCATGGGCGACATGCGCAGCGGCACGAGCGGCGAGGAGCTCGACCTCCCGGTGCCCGTCGGCACCGTCGTGTACGACGAGCGCGGCGAGCAGATCGCCGACATGGACCGCCCGGGGATGCGCGTCGTCGTCGCGCAGGGCGGCCAGGGTGGCCTCGGCAACGCCGCCCTCGCCACACCGAAGCGCAAGGCCCCCGGGTTCGCGCTCCTCGGCACGCTCGGCGAGACCGGGGACGTCCGGCTCGAACTCAAGACCGTGGCCGACGTCGCCCTGGTCGGGTTCCCGTCCGCGGGCAAGTCGAGCCTGATCGCCGCGATCTCCGCCGCCAAGCCGAAGATCGCCGACTACCCCTTCACGACGCTCACCCCGAACCTCGGCGTCGTCGAGTCGGGATCGGTCCGGTTCACCGTCGCCGACGTCCCCGGCCTCATCGAGGGGGCGTCCGAGGGTCGCGGACTCGGCCTCGAGTTCCTCCGGCACGTCGAGCGGTGCAGCGCCCTGCTGCACGTGATCGACTGCGCGACGCTCGACCCCGGCCGTGACCCGATCAGCGACCTCGACGTCATCCTCCGCGAACTCGAGCGGTACCCCGTGCCGGCCGGTCAGACACCGCTGCTCGAGCGTCCCCAGCTCGTCGCCCTCAACAAGATCGACGTCCCCGACGCCCGCGAGCTCGCCGAGTTCGTGCGGCCGGAGCTCGAGTCGCGGGGCTACCGCGTGTTCGAGATCTCGACCGCGTCGCACGCTGGACTCCGTGCGCTGACCTTCGCCCTCGCGGACATCGTCGAGCAGGCCCGGGTCACGCAGGCCACCCAGCCCGAGCCCGAGCGGATCGTGCTCCGTCCCCGGGCGGTCGACCAGACCGAGTACACCGTCCGCGCCGAGGGTGGCGAGGAGCACCGGTTCTACCGGATCCGCGGGGCGAAGCCCGAGCGCTGGGTGCAGCAGACGGACTTCGACAACGAGGAAGCCATCGGCTACCTGGCGGACCGACTCGCCAAGCTCGGCGTCGAGGACGACCTCTTCAAGGCCGGCGCGGTGGCCGGTTCGACCGTCGTGATCGGCGGGGACGGCGGCATGGTCTTCGACTGGGAGCCGACACTCACCTCGACCGCCGAGCTCATCACGAGCGCACGCGGCACGGACTCCCGCCTCGACCTCAACCCCCGCCCGACCCGCGGTCAGCGCCGTGCGGAGTACTTCGAGCGCATGGACGCCAAGGCCGAGGCGCGCGCCGAGCTCGAGCGCGAGCGCGTCGCCGGACTCTGGGCGGACGACGACGACACCGAGCCGGACGCCGACTGACCGACCACGCCCGCCCCGAGCACCCGGCAGGACCACGACCCGACACGACAGGAGTGCCGCAGCGATGACCGACAGCACGACCACGCGCGCGGAGCCGACCCCCGTCCGGACCCGTGCCGACGTCCCGACCGCGCGCCGGATCGTCGTCAAGGTCGGCTCGTCCTCGATCAGCGGGGAGAACGCCGGGCAGATCGAACCCCTCGTCGACGCCCTCGCCGCCGCGCACGGCCGGGGCACCGAGGTCGTGCTCGTGTCGTCGGGGGCGATCGCGACCGGGTTCCCGTACCTGGCGCTCGACGCCCGCCCCGACGACCTCGCGACGCAGCAGGCCGCCGCGGCCGTCGGGCAGAACGTCCTGGTGTACCGGTACCAGCGGAGCCTGCGCCGGTACGAGATCGTCGCCGGTCAGGTGCTCCTGACCGCCGGGGACCTGCAGAACCCCACGCACCGGGTCAACGCGCAGCGGGCGATGGACCGCCTGCTCGCGCTCCGGATCCTGCCGATCGTCAACGAGAACGACACCGTCGCCACGCACGAGATCCGGTTCGGGGACAACGACCGGTTGGCCGCCCTCGTCGCTCGGTTGCTCCGTGCCGACGTCCTCGTCCTCCTCTCGGACGTCGACGCGCTCTACACGAAGCCGCCGGAGCAGCCCGGCGCCGAGCGGATCGCGGAGGTCCCGTTCGGTGACGACCTCGCCGGCGTCACGTTCGGTTCGGTCGGCGCCGCGGGCGTGGGGACGGGTGGCGCGGGGACGAAGGTCGCGGCCGCCCGCCTCGCGGCCGAGGCCGGCACGAGCGTCCTCGTCACCGCGACCGCGCTCGTCGACCGCGCGCTCACGGGTGCCGCGATCGGGACCTGGTTCGCCGCCCGACCGCAGGCGTAGCGCGGGGCGGTGGCACCGGCTCCCGTCGGTCGCCCCGTCTACAATCCGGGTATGGCAACCACCGCCGTCCGCCCCACGCTCGTCGACAAGCTCGTCGCTGCGCGCGCGGCCTCATCCGCCCTCGTGACGGCGACCGCCGACGTCAAGAACGCCGCGCTCGGCGCGATCGCGGCGGCCGTGCGGTCGGCCACCGACGAGATCGTCGCGGCCAACGCCCACGACCTCGAAGCGGGGGAGCAGGGCGGGCTCGCGCCCGGCCTCCTGGACCGCCTGCGGCTGGACCCCGCGCGGATCGAGGCGCTGGCGTCCGCCGTCGAGCACGTCGCCACGCTCACCGACCCCGTCGGGCAGACCGTGCGCGGCTCGACCCTGCCGAACGGACTCCAGCTGACCGAGGTCCGCGTGCCGTTCGGGGTCGTCGGGGCGATCTACGAGGCACGGCCGAACGTCACCGTGGACATCGCCAGCCTCGCGCTCAAGAGCGGCAACGCGGTCGTGCTCCGCGGCGGCTCGGCGGCCGCCCGGACGAACGCCGTGCTCGTCGAGCGCATCCAGGACGCCGTGGCCACGGTGGGGCTGCCCGGCGCGCTCGTGCAGACCATCGACGAGTTCGGCCGCGACGGCGCGACGGAGCTCATGCGGGCGCGGGGGCTGGTCGACGTCCTCGTGCCTCGCGGCAGCGCCGGCCTCATCCAGACCGTCGTCACGGAGTCGCAGGTCCCGGTGATCGAGACCGGTGCGGGCGTCGTCCACGTGTTCCTGGACGCGTCGGCGCCCGAGGACTGGTCGGTCGACATCGTGCTCAACAGCAAGGTGCAGCGTCCGAGCGTCTGCAACGCCCTCGAGACGCTGCTCGTGCACCAGGACGCCGCACCGCGCCTCCTGCCCGTGGTGGCGGCGCGCCTCCTGGAGGCGGGGGTCACCCTGCGCGGTGACGACGCGACCCGCGCGCTCGTCCCGCAGGCGGTCCCCGTGACCGAGGAGGACTGGGGCACCGAATCGATGGCGCTCGACCTGTCCGTCCGGGTCGTGCCCGACCTCGACGCCGCGATCGCGCACATCGCCCGGTGGTCCACCCAGCACACGGAGTCGATCGTCACGAACGACCTCCGCAACGCGGACCGGTTCCTCGCCGAGGTCGATTCCGCAGTCGTCATGGTGAACGCCTCCACGCGGTTCACCGACGGCGGTGAGTTCGGGTTCGGGGCCGAGGTCGGGATCTCGACGCAGAAGCTGCACGCGCGAGGGCCGATGGGGCTGCCGGAGCTCACGAGCACGAAGTGGATCGTGCGCGGACACGGTCAGGTGCGCGGCTAGACTGGGGCGCGGCCACCGCCACACCCCATCGGAATGATCGGAGCGCCCATGATCCACCTGCTGCTCGCTGCCGGAGAACCCACCACGGCCGAGGTGCCGCGGTTCATCTTCCCGCTCGGTGCGGCCGCGGTGTTCACGTTCCTCGGGTTCGTGACCTGGAGCTTCCGCGACGTCGCCTACCGGCACAGCCACAAGTTCGACGCCACCCGGACCGACGAGACCGGCGTCGACGAGTTCGGCCACACGAAGATCTGACCCGCCGCCCGATGCTCGAGAGCACCGGTCGGCCGCGCATCGGTGTGATGGGCGGCACGTTCGACCCGATCCACCATGGTCACCTCGTGGCAGCGAGCGAGGTCGCGTCCTCGTTCGGCCTCGACGAGGTCGTGTTCGTCCCGACCGGCCAGCCGTACATGAAGTCCGACGTGTCGGACGCGGAGCACCGGTACCTCATGACGGTGATCGCCACCGCGTCGAACCCGATGTTCACGGTGAGCCGTGTCGACATCGACCGCCCCGGCCCCACGTACACGATCGACACCCTCCGTGACCTCCGCGACCAACGACCGGACGCCCAGTTCGTGTTCATCTCGGGCGCCGACGCCGTGGCCCAGATCCTCGACTGGAAGGACCACTCCGAGCTCTGGGACCTCGCCCACTTCGTTGCTGTGACTCGGCCGGGACATGACCTGACCGTCACCGGATTGCCGGAGCGGGACGTAAGCTTGCTCGAGGTACCGGCACTGGCGATCTCGTCGACCGACTGCCGAAGCCGCGTGGGCCGAGGACATCCCGTGTGGTACTTGGTCCCGGACGGCGTCGTCCAGTACATCACCAAGCACCATCTGTATCGGAGCGTCGCATGAGTTCGTCCGACTCGCAGCCGCCCCTCACGCGGCGTCAGGCCCGAGAGCGCGAGCGTGCCGCCGAGACCGGTGCTCAGCCCGTGACGCCGGAGGCCGCCGTGGCCGCCGGCGTTCCCGCATCCGTCGCGTCCGCGGCCGATGGCCCGCGCAGCGTCGCGGTGCCCTCGGCACCGCCCGCCGCCCCGACCGACCTGCCGCGCCGGCGTCCGGGTTCGCACGTCGCTCCCGCCGCGTCGGCACCAGCACAGGCCGCCGCGGTGCCGGTGCGGGGTGGTGTCGCCGATCAGGGCGCCGCGGAGCCCACGCAGCGCGCGGCCGTCCAACCGTCCCGCGCCGACGATGCCGCCCCGCCCGCATCGGCCACCGAGATCGTCCCCGGCACCGGCATGACGCGGCGTCAGCTCCGCGCCCTGCGTGAGGCCGAGCAGCACCGTGACCAGGCACCCGTCCCGCTCCGGACGCCGTCACCCCAGTCGTCCGACCGCACCGTGGCGGACGTCCTCGGCGACGTCGCCGCGCTCGAGGGCCAGCGCATCGCCGCGGAGCACGACGAGCCCGCGCCGGACGCCGCGGTCCTCCACCAGGCGACCGAGGCGGACGGTTCGCCCGACGCCATCGAGCCGCTCTCGGACGCCGTCGCCCACAGCGACGAGCCGCGGGTGCACCGGTCGACCTGGGCGCCGCCGGCACCGGAGCCGGACGCCCCGCTCCCCGAGGCCGAGCCGATCGTCGACATCGTCCCGGCCGGGGACGCCGATGCGGTGCATGACGACGAGGCTGCGGGTCGTGACGACACTGCGCGTGACGACCGCGCTGCGCGTGGTGCCGGTGACGTCCCGGATGCCCGTGACGCCGGGGCAGCGCGCCCGCGGTCCGCGTCCGGTGCCGCCGAGGGCATCGACGCGAGCACCGACGACGTGCTCGATCCGGCCCTCCCGGCGGCCTCGACGCCGAACGTGTTCCCCCTCGACCTCTCGGACGCGGCCGGATCGCCCACCGCGGCCGACGCTCGCACGGAAGAACGGCGTCCGGCGTCACCCGCTTCGGCGGGTCGGGCCCGTCCCGCTGCCGCGCGTGGGGGAGCGGCCCCGGAGCCGCCGGCCACGACCGGCACCATCGCGACGCCGACCGGCCACTGGTCCCGCCAGGCCGAGGCCGCGGACGAGCACCTGCACGATCCCCAGACCGGGCAGTCGCGGGCGACGCAGACGCAGACGAACGCGCTGATCCTGCCGAACTCGGCGCTCAGCGACGTCACGGGTGCCCTCAACGCCACGGGCGAGGTCATCATCACCGGGTCGATCGACCTGCCGAAGACCCTCGCCGCCACCGGAGCGCACACGCCACACATCGACGGCGTCGAGGTCGATCGGCTGCTCGAGCAGCACGACGCCGAGACCGCGACGAACGACGCGGTCCCCGTCCGGGCGAGCCGTGCGGTGTCGAGCCACACGTCGACCCGTGCGGTCGTGCTGGCCGCGGCGAAGCCGAAGCAGTCGAAGGTCCCGACCGCGTTGGCGTACTCCGCTGCAGGGGTCGGGGTGGCCGGGGTCATCGCCGTCGTCCTGGCGATGTTCTCGCTCGGCGTCTTCTGAGGCGACCCGCCGGCGTTCGTTCGCTCTCCGCGGTGGCCGGTTCGGGCCTCCAGGCTGGTCCGTGTCGTGGGTGTCGCTTATGATCGACGGCATCGACCCCTACCCGGCGTCGAACGACCGAAGGAATCCGTGACCGCTTCCCCCCGAGCCCTCGAACTCACCCAGATCGCTGCCGCCGCGGCGGACGACAAGCAGGCCGAGGACCTCGTCGCCCTCGACGTGACGGGTCCGCTCCCACTGACCGACGTGTTCCTCCTGGCGAGTGGCCGGAACGAGCGCAACGTCCTCGCCATCGCGGACGAGGTCGAGGACCGCATGCTCCAGGCCGGCGCCAAGCCGCTCCGGCGCGAGGGGCGGAGCGAGGGTCGATGGGTCCTCCTGGACTTCGGTGACGTCGTCGTGCACGTCTTCCACGACGAGGACCGGCAGTACTACTCGCTCGAGCGCCTGTGGTCCGACTGCCCGAGCATCCCGCTCGAGGTCCCCGTCACCCACTGACCGTGGTCCGGCGGCCCTCGCAGATGGTGTACGCTTGACTGGTTGCTTCCGCACGGGGGCAACCGACCTGGGTCTGTGGCGCAGCTGGTAGCGCACCTGCATGGCATGCAGGGGGTCAGGGGTTCGAGTCCCCTCAGATCCACCATCACGACGAAGGCCCCGCTCCGGCGGGGCCTTCGTCGTTGAGCGGGCCGTCGCTGGTCGAGATCTCGGCCGGCGGTTCGGCGGGACACCGATAGCCTGGTCGGCATGAGCGCATCGCCGCGCACCGCGGACACCTCCAGTCAGCCCCTGTCGGGGACCGAATGCTCGATCAGCGCGGGGCCGTACACGGCCACGATCGCGTCGATCGGGGCGACGCTCCGGAGCCTCCGGTACGACGGCCGTGACCTCGTCGTGCCGTTCGACGCGGACGAGGTCCGTCCGGTGTTCCGCGGCGCCGTGCTCGCGCCGTGGCCCAACCGCGTCGTGGACGGCCGGTACTCGTTCGCGGGGCAGGACCACCTGCTCGCCCTGTCCGAGCCGGAGCGTGGCCACGCGTTGCACGGCCTCGTCGCGTGGGCCGACTTCGCCGTGGCTGAACGGGCCGACGACCGGGTGGTCCTCACCACCACCATCCCCGCGCAGCTCGGGTACCCGTTCCGGGTCGAGGTCGCGGTCACCCACCAGGTCGACGAGCAGGGCCTGCACACGACGATCACGGGGACGAACACCGGCCCCGACGCGGCGCCCTGGGGGACCGGGCCGCACCCGTACCTCGTCGCAGGCCCCGGGCACGTCGACGACTGGACCCTGCACCTGCCGGCGCAGCAGGTGCTCGAGGTGACGCCGGACCGACTGGTCCCGACGGCGTTGTCCCCGGTGGCGGACGTCGACGACGGTGTGTTCGACCTCCGGGTGCCGGAGCGGATCGGCTCGCGGTTCATCGACCATGCCTTCACCGGGTTCGACCGTGACGGGGACGGCACGGCGACCGTGCGGGTGACCGCCGCCGACGGCTCTGGCGTGCGGATGACCTTCGGCCCGGAGTGCCCCTGGGTGCAGGTGCACACCGCGGACCACGTCGTGCCCGAGTACCACCGTGTCGGCCTGGCGGTCGAACCGATGACCTGCGCCCCGGATGCGTTCAACGCCGGAGCCGAGCGGGGCCTCCTGGTCGTCGAACCGGGGGAGTCGGCCACGGCCTCCTGGACGATCGCCGCGGTCTGACCGGGCGCGGAGGCGCCACGGCGACTCCGTTGGCGTGTCGTGGACGAGCGACGTACACTGCCGATTCGAACACGTGTTCGATGATCGGGAGGCGGTGGTCGCGGTGCCGGTGCGCGAGGCGCGAGTGGTGCGGGTGGGCACGACGGCGGCTGGCGTGCCCCGAGATCTCCTGTGGGACGGTGTCCGCTACCACGTGACCGACCGGCCGACCCGGTGGCGGGGCCGCCCGGACGAGTGGGACTTCGGACCGGGCGGCGGGGATGACGGTGCCCGGGATGCCCGGAACGACGGGCTTCCCGCGCTGTGGCGGTTCCAGGCCACGCCGCTCGACGCCGACGCGCCGAGCGTCGTCGTCGACGTCATCGGGACCGGTGGGGGCTGGGTGCTCCTCGGCGTCGTCCGGTAACGGGGCCGTGTCCACCGTCGTGCCGACGACGATCCGGCGTCCACAGCGGATGTCGGACCCGGTTGACATGATCGAACACATGTTCGAACATGGGGCGATGCAGACGGCGGCGGCTCTCCTCGGAGAGCGGGGCGATCGGACACCGGCACCCGGTGCCCATGGTGCACGCGCGGTCCGACAACCGGACCACGTGGCCGAGGCGCGGGCGGCGCTGGAGCGCATCACGAGCCTCCGCTCCCGGATCGCGGACATGGAGGACACGCGGGTCGACACCGGTGCGCTCCCGACGTCGCCTGCGCTCGCGCCGCTCCTACCGGGTGGCGCACTCCGGTCGGGGGCGGCCTACAGCGTGCACGAGTCGGTGCTGCTGGCGATGACCATGCTCCAGGCGGCGTCGGCGTCCGGCGCATGGTGCGCCGTGGTCGGTGTGCCGTCCTTCGGGGTCGAGGCCGCCGCGGCCGCCGGGATCGACCTGGAGCGGCTCGTGCTCGTGCCCGACCCGGGCGACCAGTGGCTGACGGTCACCGCGGCGCTGGCCGACGTCGCGACGATCGTGCTGACCCGACCGCTCGGGCGCGTCACCCCGGGCGACGTCGCTCGCCTCGGGGCACGGCTCCGGCAGCGGGGCGCCGCCCTCGTCGCGCTCGGCAGCTGGCCCGGTGCCGAGGCCTCGCTCCGGGTCACCGACTCCTCGTGGCAGGGCATCGGACGCGGGTTCGGGTACCTGTCGGAACGGCGGGCAACGGTCGTGGCGACCACTCGGGCCGGCGCTGGACGCCCACGCAGCGCCGAACTCCTGCTCCCCGCAGCGGACGGGACGGTCCAGCCGTCGGTGTCGACGACCGCGAGCGGTGATCCGACCGGTACCCGGTCCCCGGTGGTCGTCACGACGGCCGGCGGAGACCGGGGAGCGCGTCCCGTGGCGGTGGCGTCGTGACCGGTGGAACGGTGGCCCTCGGGGCGGGGAGTCCGCCCGTCGAGGCCCCGCCCACCCGCACGATGGTCCTGTGGTGCCCGGACTGGCCCGTCCTCGCCGCTGCGGTGGCGTCCGGGGCGGACCCCGAGCGGCCGATCGCCCTCGTGGCCAAGGGGCTCGTGTACGCCTGTTCCGCGGCCGCTCGTCACGAGGGCGTCCTCCGTGGGCTGCGCATCCGCGAGGCCCAGGCCCGGTGCACGACGCTCGTGGTCCAGCAGTACGACGAGGCCCTCGACCACCGGGCGTTCGAGCCCGTCATCCGTGCGGTCGAGGGTGCCGTGCCCGGCGTGCACGTCCTGCGCCCGGGAACGCTCGCGATCCGCTCCCGGGGGCCGGCCCGCTACTACGGCGGGGAGCACCCGGCAGCGCTGACGCTCGCGGGCATCGTGGCCGACCACGGGGCGCCGGGCGTGCGGGTCGGCATCGCGGACACCCCGTTCGCGGCGGAGCAGGCGGCACGTGCCCGGACACGCGATGTCGAGCGGGTCCGCATCGTCCCCGAAGGTGCGTCGGCGGACTTCCTGGCACCGCTGCCGTTGTCGGTCCTCGGTCGCGACGACCTCGCGATGGTGCTCGGGCGGCTCGGGATCACGACGCTCGGTGCGTTCGCGCAGCTCACGGACGAGCAGGTGCGGGACCGGTTCGGGCCGGAGGGTGCGTTCCTGCACCGGCTCGCCGGAGGCCGTGACCCACGTGCGGTCACCGCCCGCGACGTCCCACCGGACCTGACCGTCGACGCCGCGTTCGAACCCCCGCTCGACCGTGCCGACCAGGTGGCGTTCGCGTTCCGTCGGTCCGCCGACACCTTCGCCGAGCGGCTCCGTGCGGCGGAGCTCGTGGCCACGACGATCCGCATCGAGATCACCGACGACCGTGGCGTCTGCCTCGACCGCACCTGGGCCCATCCGCGGTGGTTCGACCCCGCCGACGTCGTCGACCGCGTGCGGTGGCAGCTGCAGGGCGGTACGGACCCCACCGGGCTCGAGGCCCCCGTCGCCCACGTCCGGCTCGAGGCCGAGGCGGTCGACGCGGTCACGAACCACGAGCGTGGACTCTGGGGTTCCGGGCCGGACGAGCGGGTGCACCACGGCCTCGCCCGGATCCAGGGCATGGTCGGACACGACGGGGTCGTCACGGCACGCATCGCCGGCGGTCGGACCCTGGCGGAGCGCACGCTGTTCGTGCCGTGGGGGGACACCCCGGCAGGGGGCGAGCGCGCGGTCGCGGTCGCCCGTGCACGCCCATGGCCCGGTCGGCTGCCCGGGCCCGCACCCGCGACGGTCCTCGACCGTCCTCGGCCCGTGGACGTCGTCGCCGCCGACGGCACCCCGGTCGACGTCGACGGGCGCAGCATCCTGACCGGTGAGCCGGACCGGTTCCGCGCCGAGGGGGACCGGGGCGGACGCTTCAGTGCGGTGACCGCATGGGCGGGGCCATGGCCGCTCGTGGTGCGCTGGTGGGAGGCCGGGGGTCGCCGCCTGCACCGGATGCAGCTCGTCGACGCCGAGGGGCGCGCATGGACCGTCGTCCTGGCGGACGGCCGGTGGTGGGCCGAGGCGGTGGCGACCTGATGGGGTACAACAACCCACCGATCCCGTGGTCGGAGTTCGAGCGTGCGCTGTCGGACAAGCGCAGTCCCGGGGCAGCGCCTCCCGGTGACGGCGGTGACAGCCCGGCGTGGTCGCGCAAACGCGTCCCGTACACACCGGTGCCGGCCTCGATCGTGGACGACGGCCTGACGGTGCCGTACGCGGAGCTGCACGCGCACTCGACCTTCAGCTTCCTCGACGGTGCGAGCCCACCGGAGCACCTGTTCGAGGAAGCCGCACGCCTGCACCTGCACGGCCTCGCACTCACCGACCACGACGGCCTCTACGGGGCGGCGCGGATGGCCGAGGTCGCCGAGACCCACCCCGACATCCGGACGGTGTACGGCGCGGAACTCTCCCTCGGCCTGTCCGAACCGCAGAACGGCGTCGCCGACCCCGAGGGCACACATCTGCTCGTCCTCGCACGCGGGCAAGCGGGCTACCACCGACTGGCCGCCGCCATGACGAGCGCACACCTGTCGCCCGGTGCGGAGAAGGGCCGGCCCCGGTACGACCTCGACGACCTCGCAGAGCGGGCCGGTGACGCCTGGCACGTGCTCACGGGGTGCCGCAAGGGGACCGTCCGCGCCGCCCTCGAGACCGGGGGTGAGGACGCCGCCGAGCGAGCAGTGCGGGACCTGCTCGACCGGTTCGGGCGCGAGCACGTCACCGTCGAGCTCATCGACCAGGGCGACCCGATGGACACGGCCCGCAACGACCTCCTGGCCGGACTGGCCGGGCGGTTCCGGTTGCCCGTCGTGGCCACCGGGAACGTGCACTACGCCACCCCGGACCGGTTCCGGGTCGCCACGGCGCTCGCGGCTGTCCGGGCACGCCGCAGCCTCGACGAACTCGACGGCTGGCTCCCCGCCGCCGACACGGCGCACCTGCGGTCCGGGGCCGAGATGAGCCGTCGGTTCGCCCGGTACCCCGGCGCCGTGGCGCGGAGTGTGGAGCTCGCCGACGACCTGTCGTTCCGGTTGCGGAGTGCCGCGCCGGGCCTCCCGGACCTCGACGTGCCCGACGGGCACACGCCCATGTCGTGGCTCCGCGACCTCGTCTGGCAGGGCGCCCGGCGGTTCTACCCGGGCTCGGCCGACGGGGTCGACCCGGTCAAGCGTGACCGCATCGAGCGTGAGCTGCACGTGATACAGGAGAAGGACTTCCCCGGGTACTTCTTGATCGTGCGGGATCTCGTGCAGTACGCGCGCAGTCGGGGGATCCTCTGCCAGGGCCGCGGGTCCGCCGCGAACTCGGCGGTCTGCTACCTGCTCGAGATCACGGCGGTCGACTCGATCCGGTACGGGCTGCCGTTCGAACGGTTCCTCTCGAGCATGCGCGACGAAGAGCCCGACATCGACGTCGACTTCGACTCCGACCGCCGCGAAGAAGTCATCCAGTACGTCTACGCCAAGTACGGCCGGTTCAACGCGGCGCAGGTCGCGAACGTGATCACCTACCGTCCGAAGGCCGCGGTGCGCGACATGGCGAAGGCGCTCGGGCACAGCCCGGGACAGCAGGACGCCTGGTCCAAGCAGGTGGAACGGTGGGGGTCGGTCACCGAGAGCACGGAGCACGACATCCCGGACGAGGTCGTCGGACTCGCGCGCGAGGTCCTCGGGTTCCCCCGGCACCTCGGCATCCACTCGGGCGGCATGGTGCTCACCGACCGACCCGTCGGCGAGGTCGTCCCCATCGAGCACGCCCGCATGGACGGCCGGACGGTCCTGCAGTGGGATAAGGACGACTGCGCCTTCATGGGGCTCGTCAAGTTCGACATGCTCGGCCTCGGCATGCTCGCGGCGCTGCAGTACGCGTTCGACCTCGCGGCCGACCACTGCGGTGAGCGCTGGGACATGCACGACATGCCGAAAGAGGAGCAGGGCGTCTACGACCAGCTGTGCCGGGCCGACACCGTCGGGGTGTTCCAGGTCGAGTCCCGGGCGCAGATGGGCACCCTGCCGCGGCTGTTACCGCGGCGGTTCTACGACCTCGTGATCGAGGTCGCGCTCGTGCGTCCCGGGCCGATCCAGGGCGGTGCCGTCCACCCCTACATCCGGCGGCGGACCGGGGAGGAGCCGATCACCTACCTGCATCCGGCACTCGAACCGGTGCTCGAGCGCACCCTCGGGGTGCCGCTGTTCCAGGAGCAGCTGATGCAGATGGCGATGACCGTGGGCGGGTGCTCGGGCGAGGACGCCGACCAGCTCCGCCGCGCCATGGGGTCGAAGCGGGGGCTGGTCCGGATCGAGGCGCTCCGCGACAAGCTCTACCGCGGCATGGCCTCGAACGGCATCGAGGGCGAGGACGCCGACGCCATCTACGCCAAGATCCAGGCGTTCGCGAACTTCGGCTTCGCGGAGAGCCACTCGATCAGCTTCGCGCTCATCGTCTACGCGAGTGCATGGATGCGGTTGCACTACCCGGGCGCGTTCCTGGCGGCACTGCTCCGGGCGCAGCCGATGGGGTTCTACTCGCCGCAGTCGCTCGTCGCGGACGCCCGACGCCACGGAGTGCAGGTGCGGCGCCCGGACATCCTGCGGTCGGGGGTCGACGCCACACTCGAGGTCCTCGATCCCGACGCACCGCTCGGCGACGACGGGCTGCCGCCACGGACCGGTTCGGACACCTGCCTGGCCCAGGAACAGGAGCCCGTCCGGCCGTTCGACCGGAGCGAACCGTTCGACACGGACGACCACCGACGCGACGGTGCCTTCGCGGTCCGTCTCGGCCTGGTCGAGGTCACGTCCCTCGGCCGACGTAGTGCGGAGCGGATCGTCGCGGAGCGCGAGGCGAACGGCCCGTTCCGGGACATGTCCGACCTGGCGCGGCGGGTGGGGCTGACCACGGCGCAGCTCGAGGCGCTCGCCGCGGCGGATGCGTTCGCGTCGTTCGACATCGACCGTCGCAGCGGCATGTGGTCGGCTGCGCAGGCCGCGGCGGAACGCCCGGACCAGCTCCCCGACACGCAGGTGGTCGTGCAGCCACCGCTGTTCGGGCAGCTCACCGACGGTGACGCCTTGATCGCGGACATCTGGTCGACGGGGCTGTCACCGGACGACCACCCGATCCGGCACGTGCGGCCGGATCTCGCCCGGCGGCGCGTGCTCAGCGTCGCGGAGCTCATGACGGCCGAGACCGGGCGGCGGATCGAGGTCGGCGGGGTCGTGACGCATCGACAGCGTCCCGCCACGGCATCCGGGATCACCTTCATGAACGTCGAGGACGAGACCGGCCTCGTGAACGTGATCTGCAGCGTCGGCGTGTGGACACGGTTCCGTCGGGTCGCCCGCGAGGCACCGGCGCTCGTCGTGCGGGGGATCCTCGAGCGGTCACCCGACGGTGTGGTGAACGTCGTCGCGGACCACATGGAACGGTTGCCGCTCGCGGTCCGGACGCGCTCCCGCGACTTCCACTGACCGGGCGGCGAGCAGGGGGAGGGGCGAGCCGGGCGGGGTCTCAGACCGCGGGGACCCGCACCGTCACCTCGAGCCCACCGGACCGGACGTTGCGGAGGCTCGCCGTGCCTCCTGCGCGCTCGGCGATGGCGCGGACGATCGCGAGTCCGAGGCCCGAGCCGCCGGGCGAGGGATGCACGGACCGTCGGGCGGCGTCGGGGCGGGTGAAGCGGTCGAACGCGACGGGGACGAACGCGTCCGGGACGCCTGGCCCGTCGTCGGTGACCTGGAGCACGCCCTGCCCTGCCTCCGCACGCCAGGTGACGACGATGCCGCCCCCGGGTTCGAGCGCGGCGACGGCGTTGCCCGCGATGTTCGTGACGAGCTGCGCCATGCCGCTCGTGTCGAGCCGGTAGCGCGGTTCGACGGTGCCGCCGCCGATGCCCGGCCCGGACCCCCCGACGGCGATCGGGGGTTCGAGCTCGAAGTCGACGGTGATGTCCTTGGCGCCCGCGATGAGCCGGACGCGGTCGACGGCGGACATGACCTCGTCGCCGAGGTCCGTCCAGCTCGTCGTGCGCGCCACCTCGTCGGCCTGGGCCTCGGTCTCCTCGACGCGGGACAGCGTGAGCAGGTCGTTCGCGAGCCGGGACAGCCGCGCGACGTTCTGCTTGGCGCGGTCGATGTGTCCCGCGAGCGCGTCGGCGTCGCCGGTGTCGAGCGACGCGAGGTCGAGCTGCGTCGTCAGGATCGCCAGCGGCGTCCGGAGTTCGTGGCTCGCGTCCGAGACCATCTGCCGTTCCCGTTCCGTGGCCTGCCGGGTCCGGGCGAGGAACGCGTTGAGCGTCGTCGCGAGCGAGGACAGCTCGTCCTGCGCGGGACCGACGGGGAGCTCGGCCCGGTCGGTTGTGCCCCGGAGCCGTTCGGCCTCGCGGCGCATCTGGGCGACGGGCCGGAGCGCCACGGTCGCCAGGATCCACGACGCGATCCCGAACGCCACGAGGATCACGAGCCCGAGCACGCCGAGCGTCTCGGTGAGGTCGTCCACGACGATGCGCTCGGACTGCGCGTTGCGGGCGGCGACGACCGTCCACCGGCCGGCGTCGTTCGTGACGTGCTCGACGACGACGCGGTACTCCGAGCGGTCGACGGTGATCGACGAGGTCCGGGCGCTCGCGGTGGACAGGGATCGGATCTCGTGTTCGAAGCTCCGTGGCATCGTCGTCAACTCGAGCTGCCCGGTCGGCGACACGACGGCGACCAGCTGACCGTTGCCGGGACTCCCGAGGTCGGGCGAGCTGTCGACCTCGAGCGCGGCGATGTAGGGGTCCGCGTCGGCGACGAGCAGGGTCGTGGTGGCGCTCGCGACGACGGAGATCACCTGGAGCCGGACGACGACGACGAGCAGGACGATGACGATGGCCGCGATCGCGGTGCTGCCGATGGTGATCCGTGCGCGGAGCGACAGCAGACGGAGCGGCCGGAACACGGCGGGGAGGACCGGTTCAGGCCCCGACGCTGTCGAGGCGGTACCCGCGACCGCGCACGGTCGTGATGGCGACCGACGCGTCGTGCGCGGAGAGCTTCTTGCGGAGGTACGAGATGTACTGCTCGACGACGTTCGGGTCGACGTGCTGGCTGCCGTCCCAGACCTCCTCGAGGATCTTGGGCCGGTCCACCACGCTCCCGGCGGAGCGGGCGAGCAGCCGGAGGAGCGCGAACTCGGTCGGGCTCATCGCCACGCGTTGGCCCTGCACGACGACGCGTCGTGCCTCGGAGTCGATGGCGACGTCGGCGACCTCGATGGTGCGAGGTGCACCAGCCGCCTCGCGCCGGCCGAGGGCCCGCAGGCGCGCGGTGAGCTCGGCGAACGCGAACGGCTTCGTGAGGTAGTCGTCGGCACCGGAGTCGAGGCCGTACACGCGGTCGTCGACGGCGTCCCGCGCGGTGACGAGGAGGATCCGCATCGGGTCCTCGCGCTCGCGGATGCGGCGGCTCAGCTCGAAGCCGGACATGCCGGGCATCATGACGTCGACCACGGCGAGGTCGTACGCCTGCTCGCCGAGCGCGATGAGCGCCTCCACGCCGTTCTCGACGGCGGTGACCCGGTAGCCCTCGGCCGCGAGTCCCCGTTCGAGGAGCGCGCGCATCTCGTCGTCGTCCTCCACCACCAGCAGCCGCATGTCCTGACCTCCTCGGGCCATGGTGGCACTCCGCGCTGCGGGGCGTGCGGCGTTCCCCGTGGTGTCGCTGAATCTCGTCACAGCGTCGATGCGGGCCGCCGCGCCGGTGGACGGCCGGGAGGCCCGATCCGCGTCCGCCACGTCCACTCCGCGCATCGTCGGGCGACCACTCCGCACATCCTCGGGCACACATCGCGCACGCAGCGTCCGCACGTTGCTACGCTGCGGCGACGACGTGCGCTCGGCGCCGTCGACGTGGCACCCCGGGGTGCGACGGGGGGAGCGGGAGACGGGGGCCGTGGTGACGGGG